>CAZFGM010000030.1:0-21045 GCA_964518515.1 uncultured Alcaligenaceae bacterium
CTATCTCTTTGAGAGAATCCTCGATCTGCCGGCGAACGATGTCCGAGGAAAATCTCCAGAGCGGAACCCAGACCGAATGGGTTGGTCCCCCCAATTCCGGCTTCAAAAGATCGAGGATCCGATCCACCGAGCCGGCCGGCATTTCCTGAAGCCGAAAGAACCTGTCGTCCAAGCCCTCCGGATTGTTGCGTTCCGCCACAAGGGTGAAGCGAAATTCAACCTTCGGATTGTTCAGGGCGCACACCCCTTCGCGCGGACCGTCGTACCAGTCAAACACAATCGCCTGCCGAGTGACCCACTGGTCCGGCGGCAGGGACGCCAAGGTCTCTTCCAGTTTCATGTCAGGGCCTCTTTCGGGTTCTTTACGTCTCCAGCCCAAATTCATTTTGATTCCCGAAGTTGCTATAGGTGAAGCGGTTCAAGAAGCGAAATCCTGCGATGCCGTCAAAGCCGATGGGAACAGTCGGAACGCCGACAGCGAGAACTCGATGGCCAAAACTAAGTAGTGGAATCTCGACGGGAATCAGGTACACCGGATACGTACCTGAGTAGGCGCCGCCGAGCGCAATCGTTTGCGCGGGATTTCCTGCGCATAGGAGGCAATCGGTTTCCTCCAAGAGAATGTCGAACGGCGCTTGCGCGTTGCCCGCCCCGGTGTCCGCCAGCAGGGTCCGCGTCACCTTTTTCCCCCCTTGGGCCAAGGTCAAAACCACTTGAATGATGGGCCGATCACCCAGCAACGGCCATTGGGCGCGGGGCATTAGCGAACCTCCCAGATTTCATGTACGGCGCTGTAATCTCGACCGATTTCGATGCAAAATGTTTTTGAGGGATCGGGCTCCGCTTGCCGCAATTGACGAGCGACCTCGTCCCAATCGTCGGCAGCCACCACGACCTGGCCGTTGGCGATGCCGACTTTTTTTCCGGTGTAGGCCGCTTGCGGATTCCGCAGCGCTTCCTCGTTTAATTTTTCGGCTAGCTCGCGGTTGAGCAGCTGGACGCTTTTCGAAGCGGACATAGTTAATACCTCGTCTTATTGAGCGACTTACTCATTTTAACCCAAGCCCGTGTTTCATGGCGCCGGCCGCACCTGAAACACCGGCTCCAGGACTTTCGCTGGCGTTTCCTGCGGCACCTGGCCGTTGACCTCGACCGGGCCGCCGTTGACAGCGCTGTCCTCGGGCGGCTCCTGCCGCCGCGTTAATTTCTGCACCCAGACACCGAAGCGGTCGAAGGCCACGTAAAAAAGCGGCACGATGATCAGGGTTACCGCCGTGGACAGAACGATGCCGCCGATGATGCTGCGGGCCAGCGGGCCGCGGGTCTCGGCGCCGGCGCCGACTCCAATGGCCAAGGGCACGGCGGCGGCCACCGTCGCCAGCGTCGTCATCAGGATCGGCCGCAGCCGGATCGGGCACGCCGTCAAGATCGCCTCCTTGATATTCAGCCCCTCGCGCCGCAACTGATTAGTGTAATCCACCAGGATGATCGAATTCTTCTTCACCAGCCCCGCCAGCAAAACCATGCCGATCATGCTCATGAAATTGAGACGGTCGCCGAACAGCCACATGGTTGCCAGAGCGCCCGTGACGGCAAACGGCACGGCCAACAGCACGGTGAACGGGTGGACGAACGAGTTGAATTGCACCCCGAGAATCATGTAAGCCACGACAAAGCCCAGCACCAGCGCCCACCACAGGCTGTTCAGCGTTTCCTGCATGGCCTGGGCATTGCCCAGGGGCACGATGCGGTAGCTGGTCGGCAGGCCCATCTCCTCGCGGACCTCGTCGGCAATTTGCAGGCAATGTTGGAAGGCCTCCCCTTGCGGCACATTCTCCGCCGTGTTGGCCGTGATCTGAATCTTGCGCATGTGGTTATAGCGGTTGATGATTGGCAGCATGGCCCGCGACTTGCGCTGCATCAGGTCGCGCAGCGGCACCAGCCGGCCGCTCTCGCTCTTGACGTACAGGTCTTCGAGCTGGTCGGGCGAATTCCGCTGCTCTTCGAGCAAGCGCAGGCGCACGTCGTACCGGCGATCGACGTCGGTAAAGCGGCCATTGCGGGCGCCGCCGAAGGCCGTGTTGATGGTGAAGGCCAGCCGCTGCATCGACACCTTCAGCTCGGCGCACTTGACCGGATCGGGATAGAGATCGTATTGCAGCATGCCCGGCCGGTAGTCGGAGTTGACGTCGGTGACGAACGCGCTGTTGACCATGCGTTCGCGAATGAGCTCGGCCAGCTGGATGACGGTTTCCCAATCGGGTCCCTGGACGGCGAAATCGACCGGGTAGCCGCGCGTGGCGGTGAACCCCTGGGTCGATAGATCGAGGACCACGGCGCGCACTCCCGGCACCTTGGCGAACTCCTTGCGCACCTGATTGATGACGTCGGTCTGCGTCATGGTCCGTTCTTCCGCCGGCACCAGGCGGACGAACAGGATTCCTTCGCTGATCAGCGATCCGGGCCGTATGGAAATGGCGGAAAAATAGGTGGCGGCGACCTTATTGCCCTCGGTGTCGCGCATGTTGGCCAGGACCTTTTCCCCCTTCTGCAGCATCTCATCCACGTAGTCGATGCTGGTGCTCACGGGGCAGATGATGTTGATCAGCAAGCGGTTCTGGTCTTCGCTGGGTACGAGTTCGGTGCCAATGGGTTTGATGCTGACCTGCCGGCCGCCGGGCAGCGGCACTTCCAGACCGTACACGAAAATCAAGGCCGAGGCGGCCAAGATCCCGCTGGCGGGGATGACCCACCATTGGTGGCACAGGGCATGCCCCAGCAGCCAGCCGTACCCCCGGCTGAGCCGGACCATCAGCCGGTTGGTGGGCCGGAGGAACACCGGTTCCAGGAAGTATCGATCCAGGGCCCAGTTCATGCGCGACCACAGAGTCAACGCCGGCCCAACCAAGCCCCGGTACGGCGGGGGACGCGGCCGCCCCGGCTTCTTCACCTGCAGAAAAAACGAGCACAGCATCGGCGTGATGGTCAAGGCGACCACCAGGGACAGCATGACCGCCACGGTCACCGTGATGGCAAACTGGAAGAAGAACCGGCCGATCGAGCCTTTTAAGAAAGCCACCGGAATGAAGATGGCCACGATGGACAGCGTGGCCGCCAGGGCCGCGAAACTGATCTCGCGCGCTCCTTTCAAAGACGCAGTCTTCTTGTCCTCGCCGTGCTCGCGCCGGCGGTAGATGTTTTCCAGCACCAGGATCGCGTCATCTACCACCACGCCCACCGCCAGCGACAAGGCCAGGAGTGTCATGAAGTTCACCGTGAACCCAATCCACTTGATGACAATGAACGTGCCGATCAGCGACGTGGGGATGGCAATGCACACGTTGAGCGTCGTTCCGACCGAGCCGAGGAACAGGAATGTGACTACCGCCGTCAGGACAATGCCCAAAAACAGGGCGTTATTCACCTCATGAATGTCGTCAATGATGAACAGGGAATAATCGGTGGAGATGCTGATCTCCATGCCGGCAGGGAGCATTTTGCGGAGCGCGGGCAGGCGGTCCTTGACAGCCTGGCACACCGAGACGACGTTGGCGCCCATGGCGCGCATGACGCCGACGCCGGCGGTGGGCTGGCTGTTAAAGCGAGCCAGGCTGCGGCGATCGGCCTGGCCGTCTTCCACGATGGCCAGGTCCTGGACGCGAATAATCTGCCCATGGTGGTTGAACAATTCAATCTTGTTGAATTCCGCGACCGTCTTGGCCTCGCCCATGGTGCGGACGTTGAACTCGCGGGCCGGCCCCTCGATGGTTCCGGCCGGCCTCTCGACGTGCCCGCGGCGGAAGGCCTGCATGACGTCGCTGGGGTCCAGGCCGAAGGCGTGCAGCTTGCGGCGGTCCAGCCACAGCCGCATGTTCCGCGCCCGCAGGCCGCCGTACATGACGCCGCCGACGCCGGGAATGGCCTGGATGTGCCGCTTGAGATGGTCATCCACGAACGTGCTCATCTTGCGCTGCGACTGGGGATCGGAATCATCATCAAACTTGGCGTGCACGCTCAGCCACATGACCGGGAACTTGTTGAAGTTGACCTTGCTGATGATGGGCGGATCGATGTCGGTGGGCAGCCGGCTGGCGGCGGCGGCCACCGCGTTCTGCACGTCCTGCATGGCCGCGTCGATGTCCCGGTGCAAGTGAAAGAACACCGTCACCACGCTTTGCCCCTGCAAGCTCTGCGACGTCACGTAATCGATCCCCTCGACTCCGGAAATCGCATCCTCGATGATGTCGGTAACGTCCGAATCCATGGTCTCCGGAAGGGCGGCTTCCCGGTAGGTGGTGACGTTCACCACCGGAAAGTCGAGCTCGGGAAACTGGCTGATGCCCATGTCCCGGTAGCCCAGATAGCCAAACACGATCATCGCCGCGGAAAGCATGACCGCGAAGACCGGGTTCTTGATGCTGGCATCCGATAAGGTCATATATCGCCCGTTTAGCGGGGAGCCGAAGGCGACCGCGTGCACGTCGTTTCAAGCGAGGGAAATTATTTCGGACCAACGTTGAACCGGATGGGTGTACCATCTTCCAGGGCTTCGGCGCCGCGCCGGACAATCCAATCCTGGACGCCAAGGCCCTGGCGGACTTCCACCCAGCCTTCGGTCCGGAAGCCCAGCTCCAAAGTGCGGGCGCGGGCAATCCACTCGGAAGTGCCATCGTCTTTGATTTTCTTTTCCGGCACAAAGGCGATAAAGCCGCGCTCGCTGGCCCGGACCGCTTCTTCCGGCACGACCAGGGCCTTGGGATTACTCTTGAGATTGAAAAAAATCTTGGCGGTCAGGCCGGGCCAGAACAGCATCGGAGAGCGCTCTGCGCGCTGACGGTCCAGGAGTGCGCCGGCCAGGCCGAGCCAGGGACTGCCCACGTGCAACCCGGCCTGGATCAAGCGCACGCGCGGCCGGGGCATGGTCCGCAGATAGTGAATCAATCCCGGAGGAGTTTCGGCCATGTACCCAAGGACTTCCGCCTTGGCCTCGAACATGTGCGTTGTGGGATCGGCTACCGTGCTCAGGTAAAACAACCGGGCCAGGAATTTGTGGCCGGGCATAACCTGCAATTGAAATTCCGGATCGAAGCCGGAGGGCACCACGTCCTTGTGCACCAGCAAGGCCCCTGCGGCGCTGGCCCACGGCGGCCCGCCCAGGCCGGCCAGCGGCAGGGCCAGGCGGTGGACTTCCAGGCGTTTTTCCTGGGTGCGAAACAGCTCGCGCACCGTCGGGGCGGCGGTTTCCGGCACGTACCCCGCCAGCCGGATGCGCGACAGGTCGGCAATCGTGGCGATGGGGTTTTTTTCTTCGACATATGTGCCCTTGGTGACCAGGCGCTTGTTGATGCGGCCGGCATAAGGCGCGCGGACGCGCGACTTGTCCAGGAAGTGGCGGGCCCGGTCCCAGGCGGCCAGCATGGAGCGGTATTCCGCCTCGCTGCCGCGCAAGCTGAACCGCGCCTTGGCCCGATCTTCCTCGGAGGTGCTGGCCCGTTCGGCCCGGTCGAGCTGGTCGCGGGCCAGCCCCAGGTAGGCGCGGGACCGCTCGACATTGGCGCGGGCCAGCTCCTCGTCGGCCTCGTAGCGGCGCTGGTCGATCTTGGCGAGAACCGTGCCCGGCCCGACTTCGTCGCCCTCGCGGAAATAAACCTCATCCACGACCCCTGGGACTCCCGCGGGGATATCGGTTTGGCCCTCGGCCTCCAGCACGCCCACCGTTTCCACCTTGTAATCCAGGGAGCGCTGTTCGACCATGGTCAATTCCACGTTGCGCTGCAGGATGACCTTCTGCTTGGACCCTCCCGTGAGTGCCGGGGTCCCCTGCCGGGAACAGGCAAAGCCCATACAAGAACCAGCGAGAGCACACCACAACAAAGGGCGAAAAAAGGCGGGGTTCATGAAAGTCGGCTCCTGTGCGGCTTGCCAGGCGGCGGGCAGGAATTATAATCGAACTGGCGGGTTCTATTATGAATAGACTAAACACGGCCCCGCCGCGCGTCAAATGATTTGTCGAGATTTTCCGCTCCGTCCTTGGACGCGGGAGGAGTGACGTGAGAGCGAGCGGCCCGGTGCGTACCAAGACCCCTCATTTCGCGGAAAAAATGCTGGAAGCCGCCGCCCGGCTGTTCGGCGCCCGCCGTTTCCATGAAGTGCGCATGGAGGATGTCGCCGCCGAGGCCAAGGTTTCCAAGGGCACCCTCTACCGTTATTTCCGCGACAAGGAGGAAATGTACCTGGCCCTGCTCGGCCGGGCGTCGCAGCAACTGGTGCAGCGGCTGCGCCGCCAAACGAAGGCGGCCAAAGGCGCCCGCGCCCGCCTCATCGCCCTGGTGGACGCCGTCCTCACTTTTTTCGATGCTCAGCCGCACCTATTCGATTTGATTCAGCGGGCCGAGGTGCTGCGCGGCCCCGGCTCCGATTTCCCCTGGCAGCCCGTCCGCGAAGAGGGCCTGCGCCTGGTGGCGACCATCTTTCAGGAAGGCAAAACCGGCCGCGAATTCACGGTCGGCGATCCCGGCACGGCCGCCCTGATGCTGCTTGGCGGCATGCGCGCCGTGGTCCGCTTCGGCCACCAGCCGCGCCCGCCGCGCCTGGCCGAACGGCTCGTCGATCAGTTCCTGCGCGGCGCCAGCCGCCACGATGCTTTTCATGGCGGCGACCAAGCCGCGACCACATCAGGAATTCGAAATTCGAAATCCGAAACCAATTCGAATACCAAAATCCGAAATGCCATCTCTTAATTCGACAGCGCACCTTGATGTAGGTCAGGCTGCCTGAAGGGGTTGCCCAACTTGATTGAGATTGTACAAAATGCGTCAGCCTGGAAAGGCTGACCTACCAAGGTGCGCCGTCCAATTAACAAGCAGTTGTTTCCCTTGTCGATATTCAGTTCTGGCAGGTGGTATCGGATTTCGGATTTCCGCCTAAGGCGGAGAAAAGGCACATTTTCCATGGGAACTTTTTCCTGGCTCAGGCACACCCTTTCAGCCGGGCGCCAGTTTTGTCGCGGCCTGGTCCAGCTTTTATACCCCAATACTTGTTGGATCTGCCAGCAATTGCTGCCGGAGGAACATGCCGGGTTTTGTCCCTCCTGTCTGGCGGCCTTGACTTCCGATCCCTTTCCGATTTGTCCGCGTTGTGCCGGCACGGTCGGGCCTTTTCTCCATCTCCCGGAAGGTTGTATCAATTGTCGGAACGAAACTTTCGCCTTCGATCGGGTCATTCGCCTGGGCCCATACGAAGGGTTGCTGCGCGAGACGATTCTTCGGCTCAAACACTGGTCGGCGGAAGGTTTAGGGGAACGGCTGGGCCAACTCTGGGCCCAAGAGCGCGGTGACCAGTTGCGGGCCTTGACCGCCGACGTGGTGGTGCCCATCCCGCTGCACTGGCGGCGGCATCTGCGACGGGGCTACAACCAAAGCCAGGCGCTGGCGCGCGCGTTGGCCGCCGCCCTGGGCCTGCCGTGCCGGCCGCGCTGCTTGCGGCGGGTTCGCCCGACGCCGTGGCAAAGTCAACAGGTTTCTCCCACCACGCGCCGGGAAAACTTGCGCGGAGCCTTTGCCCAGCGCTCCGGCGTTTCCCTGGAAGGGAAAACGGTCTTGCTGGTGGATGACGTGCTCACCACGGGCAGCACGGCTCATGAAGCCGCCCGCGCCTTGCGTGCCGCGCGCCCGGCCCGCATTCACGTGGCGGTGTTGGCCCGGGCTTCTCCTTGATTCAGGGAGCCCGGCCCGGCCCTGGCTTGGGTTGAGTGGTTTCGCGGCCGCGGGGATTGCTTAACAGTGACGAATAAAGTCGCCCCGGAAGAATCCCCTGCCCCCCCTGCTGGAAAAAGCATGCGGCCTGCCGGGTCCCCCACGCGCCGCGGAAACTCTGTGGGGCGCGGTGGAATCCTCCCGGCCATAACAACGTGGCAGCCAATCCCGGCTTTTCGCGGAAGCATTTCTCGGCCCAGCCACACTAGCCGTCTTTTGGTCCGCGGCCTGGTCCAGTTTTTGTACCCCAATACCTGCGAGATCGGTAACCATTTCCTTCGTCGGAACCGCCGAATCTTCGCGTTTTGCCACGCGCGCGTCGGGCGATGGACCGTCGAAAGCCGTAAATGGTTGCTGTTCCTCGGCGGGCACGATGGCATCCCCGTGGAAAGCCACGCGGGCAAACTCGGGCAATGGAGTTTCGTAAGCCGCGAATTCCTGAACCAAGGCGTCATAGTAGCGCCGGGCCTGGCCCGGGTCACCGGCCACTTTTAAACCAACGGCGCGGACCAATTGCCCGGCCATTAAAGCTTCATCCTTCAACCCGCCGATTCCTTGCCAAGGGGCCAGGGGATCATGAAAGAGCTCGTCCCGGACTTTTTCCAGCTCCGCAACGGCCTGGGCCAGGGTTTGCTGACCGTGAAAAATCTTGTCGGCCTGTGCTGCTACTTGTTGCTGATAATACTCCAGGTCCCGGAGACGGCGCATCTGGAGTTCTTCTTGCTCCAGGGCCAATCCCCCGTTTTCCTCTTCCCTTCCCTGGGTTACCAAGGTGACACTGTAGGCGACCACCCCGCCGGCCATAAGACAACCCAAACCCAGGAGAAGGCCGGCCGTGCGCGGCCGGGGCCGAAAAATATGGCGGCTTATGCCCACCACCAAGACGACCAGGGTCACTTTGAACACGATCAACCCCCACCAACCACATCCTTGCAAAACGGCGGCGGCCAGCGGATTGGCCTCGTGGGCGTCCCCCCAGTGGCCGACCAGCAGCCAGGTCAAGAGCAAATCGACTCCGCTAAGCAGACCATACGAGATGGCGCCCAAGCGCCACAGGCGGCGGGAAAAAAGAGCGGCCGGCCAGGAGGGGTTTGTTGGATTCATGGTAGTTGCCTTCGACGTCCACGAGGAAGGCCTTGGAGGTCCAAACGGCAGGCGGTAAGGAGACATTCTCGGGGGGAGCGATCGTCAATATATCATGAAACGCTGTTTTCTGAAAATGGTATCGGTGGGATTTATTCGAAGCGCTTTTTTAATTTGATGAACATTAATTAATACATTTATTTTTTTCAATAATCATGTTTGCAAAAAACCTTTATTAATAATGTTAAGATACATTATTTGAAACTAATGTGATTTATTTAAGAAAAGGGAGGACCTCATCAAAAAAACTGAAACCAAGAAATCACGAAGAGCGCCGGCATTATTGCCGTCGATTCTACTCTGCCGGGCGCCCAACCTCACCGGGCCGGGCAACTGCTCGGGGTGGTTGGGTTTTGCAGGTCGGGGAGGGGCCAGCATCAAGGGATCAGGAATCGCATGGGGATCGTTTTGAAGTGGTTTCGTGCGTGCGGCACACCCACGGCTGGGCGATTTGGCCGCCGGCAAGGTCAATCGGGCTTTGCGGCCCCAGGACCAGACTCGTGTTATCCCACTCCCTCTCCACAGGGACTTGGGGGCGATGCTCCGGGCGCCGGAGGGTCCAATCCTTGGTTTGCTACGTTGGCAAGATAATAGCCCTCTCCCCGGCGCGTAAGGATTAAGGGTTGGGAGAAGCCTTTGTCGATTTTGTTGCGCAAAGTGCTGATGAAAACTTCCACCACATTGGAATAGTTTTGCAAATTAGGAAACAGCGTTTTGCGGATCTGGGTACGGGACACGACCTGGCCATCGTGCTGGGCCAGCAGTTCCAAAAGAGCAAATTCACGCGGGGTCAGGTGAATGATACGGCCGGCCCGGACGACGCGGCGCTTGCCGCTATCCATTTCCAGGTCCGCGATGCGCAGGCGCTTAGGGGTCCCCCCCCGCCGTTTCAGGGCCTTGATGCGGGCCACCATTTCCGGGGGCGAACACGAGGCCTGCACACAATCATCGGCGCCGATGTTCAAAAAGTGAACCCGGTCCTGGACCCGGCCCGAGGACGTCACCACCAGAATGGGAAACAGAAAGCCCTCCTGGCGCCAGCGCTGAATCCATTCGTTACATTCCGGCTTCTGGTCCTCCAGAATGACGACGTCGTAGACATAATGGCGGATTTGCAAGTCCACTTCGCGATTGGTTTGGGCCGGATCGACGTCGAAACCTTCCGCTTCCAGCAATGAGCGAAGGCCTTCGGCCAAGGAGGATCCCGACTCAATTACCAGGACACGCATGGGTATAGGTAAGAACCAAGAGGGTTTGCGAAGCGACTTCCACGGGGAAACTAGCGGGTAAATGGATGCCTCCTCCAGCAACCGCTGGGATAGCGGAAAAGATCGTTCCGTATTTCATCCGCCATCATGGCCCAGCCTAGCCCGCGTGAGTCTGGCTGGGGATAATTCCGTTGGCGAAAACTGCCTCGTTGGCCCTAACCCCGGTGGCCGTACCAGTAGCGTTGGTGGAAATTGGAAGGGAGGGCAATTGTAAGACGATGATGGCGATACCGGCTAACAGTTTAACCAGGGTGCTGGCACCGCGCTTCATAGGATCTCCTTCGAGCGAAAAGGGATTCAAAAAGAAGCCGGACCATAGTTCTTGGCCTTGGACTGCAATCGGGAGTAGGAATTATCAGGGGGTAAAAAAATGGGTCCCGATTCTTAAAGTCTCTTTATCATACCAGGAAAACCTCCTTCTTAAATAACTACGCCAGAGGGAAAAAGTTTCGCCCCAAAAGAAAAAATATTAAAAACGAGAGCCTTTAGTTCTTAACTTGTTAATACCAAAAAACCTAAAAACTAAAGTTGCACATTTGAAATACGCCTGGTGAGGAGTTTCGGGAGTAGAAAAAAGAGGCCAGACCAACATTCGCTTGCCTTGTTCAATTCCCCGCACAACGCCCAAAAGAAAAGCGGCGGGTCGTCCAAGATCCACCGCTTTTTGCGTCAGCAGCAACGTTTAATCGAAAGCGGGGTTGACCTGGTCATCGGGGTGCATTCCGAAGGCCCAGCCCTGGATTTGCTGGCCGCGCGAAATCACCTTGACCACATGGTCGCCCATGGCGGTGCTGATGCCGACCCCGCCGAACATGCAGAATCCCCCCGCGCCGCAGTTGCCGGTGCCCGTGACGCTGGGCGCCGGCAGGGTCGTATCGGCGGTAATAATGCCGGCGACGGACTGACTGCCAAAGATGGAGCGGGTGCCGGTGGCCCAGTTAGCGGTTCCCGAGCATTGCTGGCAAACCGTGGCGAACAGGATGACGTTGGAAGTGCCGTCCGGCATGGAGCCGTCAATGTTGCGCGCTCCCAGGCCGAAGACGGCGCCGTTAGCGCCAATGCTGGTAACCGCGCCGGTGGTCAAGGTCGCGGTGGGGTCCGATTGAGCCTGGAGCACCGGGATGAAGTCGGTAAGACCGTTCATGTTGAGGTTTTGATCCCACAGCGGTTTTTGTTCGATGTACGGCATCAGGTGGCCAAAGCAGGTTCCGGTGTGGGCGGTCTGGCTAAAAAAGCCATTGGCCGGCGGGACCTTTTTCCAGTCGGTGCTGTGCGAATGGACCGCGATGGCGCACTGCCGCAGGTTGTTGTTGGTCGCCGCCCGGGCGGCGGCTTCACGGACCTTCTGCACCGCCGGCACCAGTAGCGCGATAAGGATAGCGATGATGGCAATCACGACCAGCAACTCGATCAAAGTAAAACCACGACGCTTCATGAGGACTCCTCCAAAAATGAAAAACAAGGAACGTAGCGGGACCATCCCGCTTATAATTACATAATACACCGGTCAATCATAAAAGTTTCGCGTCTGAATCGTTTTCATGGAAGTGTCGGATGGAATTGTTACCAGCATACTAATTAAAAATTTGGAAGATACCAATAGCTCAATTGGTTTTTTTGCAAAAATATTATTCATTAAAAAGTCTTATTAATTAATTCTACCAAAATATTAAAAATATTTTATTCGGAAAGCGGGTCGGAATTTCGTTGCCGCATCGTAAAGTCCCTCCCTCAGGCCTTTTTTGGTTTTCGCTCCCGGTTCAACCAATTAACAAACCCTTTGCCTTCTTTGGGAGGGTTTTTATCCACCCGGACCCAACGGAAGAAAGTCCCCTGGCGGAGTTTTTTGGCGAAGGCTTCCAACTCGGCTTGGGTCCCGGTACAAAGAGCCTGCTCTCCCCGGCCAATCCCGACGATGAGGCTCCTCGCAATCCAGAAGGCTCAACTGGCGGCCATCGCACGAGGCGAATTTCCACACCGCCAGTTTTGGCTTGGGGGTTCGCCGCATGTCAAATCTCCCGTTGGCGGAACAGGTCCCCAACGCGGTCGAAGCGGAAAACCGGCCCGTCCTTGCAAATAAAGTGCGGCCCGTACTGGCAGTGACCGCAAAAACCGATGGCGCATTTCATGTTCCGCTCGAGGGACACATAGGTTTGTTCCGGACCGATGCCGTTTTTTTGCAGTTCCAGCACACAGAAGCGCCTCATGATTTCCGGCCCACACAGCATGGCGACGGTGTTGCCCGGCTCGAAGCGGGTGCGGGCGATGAGGCTGGTGACCGGCGCCGCGCCAGGTGCGTCCGGCCCGGTCCACGGTGACCGCCACGTCCAGATCAAAATGGCCGCGCCATTGCCGCAGTTGGGAACAGCAAATCCTCGGGGGTGCGGGCGCCGTAAAGGAGGATGATGCGGCCGAAATCCTGGCGCCGGTCCAACAGCTGGTACAACACCGCCAGACCGATTCCGCCGGCTATCAACAGGACGTCGTTACCGGTGGCCGCGGCCAGCGGCCAGGCGCTGCCGAACGGACCGCGCAGGCCAACGGTGTCGCCGGCGGCCAATTTTTCCAGGGCCCGTGTTACGGGCACGACCGCGCGAATGGTGTGCACCAGCGGCACGGATTTGGCCGGATCGCCGCTGATCGAGATCGGCACCTCGCCCACGCCGATCACATAAAGCATGGCGAACTGGCCGGCGGCGAAAGCAACATCGTTTCCCCCGCCTGCCGGCTCCAACTCCACCGAAAAGGTATCGTGCGTTTCCCGCCAGCGCTTGCCGACGCGAAAAGACCGGGGAACCATTGGATCAAGAAGGTTCGTCATCACGTCATCCCTGCGGACCGTACATGTCCATGAGCTGCAAGCGGGTGAAGCCCCAGGGGAATAAGCTGGCTGGGTTATTTAATATTCCGGGGAAGAAAGATGTCTCTGTTCCGGACCGAAACTCCGGGCGGAAATGAAATCATAAACTCCACCACGCCTGTTGCCAGGTGCGTTTCATGTTGGCGATGGCCGTTTGGGACAATACACCCGTGGGCGGCTTGATTTCGAAGCCGCACACCGGCCGCCGGCCGGGTCGAAGGTAGCCGATGTCGAACAGCGTTTTGAGGAAAGCGCGGAGCTCGGGCACGCCGCTGTCGCCGCCGGCCATGCCGAAGAGCGGATGCGTATCGCCGAACAAGGGATGCTTCGAATCGGAAACGCTGCTGCCCATGTGGATGGCCACGAGGTATTCGCGAATGAGCGGCAAGTGCTTGGCCGGCTCTTCGTGGCACAGGTAAATGTGGCTCAGGTCGTGCAGCAGGCCGAAATCGGCATATTCCTGGCGGACGGCCCGGGCGACGGCGGCGGCGCTGGCACAGGTGCCGACCAGGGCCTTTTTGTCCACGTCGTAATCGAAGATTTCCAGCATTACCGGCACCCCGGCACGGTCGCGGGCCGCCCGGCAAATCCGGCCCAGGGATTCGATCAATCGATCCACCGCCGCCTGGCCCTGGCTGGCGACATTCTTGCCGCTCATAACGGCTATACGACCCGCGCCCAGCTCGGGGCTCTGGTCCAGACAATCGAGGAGTACCTGGACCGCCCGCTGGCGTTCTCCGGGGTCGGCCGCGTTCAGATCGAGGTTGTGGCGTAACTGCACCGGTTGACAGGCCAGCGTCACGGTCATCTGGCAATCGCGGAGCAGGGCGGCGCAGGCGCGGCGCTGTGCGGCATCCTGCATCGGCCCCACATCCACCGCGTCGAAAAAGGAATCGTGGCAAATCTCTTTCAGCGTCTCGAACTGCGGACCTTCCCCGCCCAGGCATTCGGGAAACGCCATGTTGTGTACGACGCCGAGTTGCAAATAGGCTTGCCAGGGTTCTTTCATGAGCGGGCCTTGTTGAGGATGCTTGAGTCCTTTTTAGGAACCAACGGTGGACCGTAAAAGTCCTAAAAGAAAACTCTTTTATGCAAACCCCGCCATCCTACGGAAAAAAGGAAATCGCCCCTCGGGTTTGATACGCCCTTTCTTGATTTATCCGTGGATATCGGTGTTAGCGGTGGTTCTTTTCCCTGGGCGTTAGGCGGCAGCAAAAATCGGCAGGGCGAAAGCACCTTCCGGCCATTGCACATCCCCGGTGTTCCGGTTAAAATTGCGGGACATTGCCCTGGTCCTATGGCCCCAGGGTGCTGCCACCCGGTCAGAAGGAGAACCCTGTGCAAGTAAAGATTACCGCACGTCATGGGCATCTGAGCGAAGCGTCCCAGGAATTCATTCGCGACAAGGCCCAGAAGCTCTTGCACTACTTCGATCGCCTGATGATGATCGAGGTCCTGGTGGATATGAAGGAAAATGAGTGCATTGTCGAATTCCTGGTGTCGGCGGAGCACAAGCACGATTTTGTGGCCAGCGAGCGGCACAAGGATTTGTTGGCCGCAGTGGACCTGGTCCTGGACAAGCTGGAAAAGCAGGTGCGGAAATACAAGGAGAAGATCCAGGATCATCGCCGGACGCCGCCGGCGGGCAAGGTGGCGGGGACCCCCGCCGAGGAACCCAGCGACCAGTGAGGTGAGCCGGCCATGCGCATGTCTGATTTTGTTGTTCGCGAAGCCATCAATCCGGAATTGAAGGCCACCACCAAGGAAGGGGTGATTCGTGAAATGGTGGACTGCCTTCGGGCGGCCGGCTATTTCAAGGGCGGCGAGCCCGAGGATATCGTCAAGGCCGTCCTCAAGCGCGAGGTGCTCGGCTCGACCGGCATCGGCCGCGGCGTGGCCATCCCGCATACCAAGCACACCAGCGTCGATCGCCTGGTGGGCACCATCGCCGTGTCGCCGGGCGGGGTCGGTTTCGAGGCCCTGGACGGCGAACCGGTGCACGTGTTTGTCATGTTGATCTCTCCCCAGGACCGGCCCGGCGACCACCTGCGCGCCCTGGAAAACGTATCGCGCAGCCTGCGCGACGACGGTTTCGTCCGGTCCTTGCGCCACGCCAGCACGCGCGAGGCCATCTGGGATTTGCTCGGGGACATGGAACATCCATGAAAAAAATTCGCCATCTGACATCCGAAATTCGAAACAAATGCGAAATTCGAAAAAGAAAATTCGAAACAGGTTGGATGATTTGAATTACCGGTTTTGAAATTTGGATTTCGAATTTCGAATTTGTTTCGAATTTCGATTTTCGAATTTCGATTTTCCTATTGCCATGACTGGCGAACCCCTCCGGCGTTCGGTCACCGTCAGCAACTCGCAAGGGCTGCACATGCGACCCATTACCGCCTTTGTCGAGCTGGCCAGCCAGTACCAGAGCAGCGTCACGGTTCTCAAGGGAGGCGAAAGTTTCAACGGCAAAAGCCCGCTGTCGCTGCTCGGCCTGGGCGCGGAAAAAGGCACCGAGCTGACCCTGGAAGTGGCCGGCCCCGATCAGGAGGTGGCAATCGTGGCCTTGGTGGATTATCTTAACGGTCTGGGCAAGGCGGAGAATGCGGCGACCGGACAGGCCTGACCGGTCATGGGAGTGGGCTTTGCAACGAATTAGTAGGTCGGGCTTTCCAGCCCGACCTGAACCGCCCAAGCTCAATGAATCTGGGCAAGGGACGTCGGCCTGGAAAGGCCGACCTACAATTGCGTTGCAAAGCCCATGGGAGTGCGAAGCCAGATCTTATGAAATAGCAAGAGATGGCGCGGAAAACCTCAGGGACCCATGGAAATCAAGCGCGGCATTCCGGTTGCTTCGGGAGTCGCCATCGGCCCGGCGCTGGTGGTGGACACGGAGGGGTTCCGTATCCCGCACCGCACCGTGGACAAGAAGCAGCGCAAGGAGGAAATCGCCCGCCTGCACCAGGCCCTGGCCGGGGCCGGACGCGAGGCCCGCGCCAACCAGAAGCTCATCAGCGACAAGCTCGGCAAACAATATGGGGCCATTTTCGCCGCCCACGCTCTGCTCATGGAAGATGCCGAACTGGTCAAGGAAATCGAGGGGCTGATCCGCGAGCAGAACTACGCCGCCGAGTATGCCGTCAGCCGGGTCATGCGCCGGCACATCAAGACCCTGGAAAACCTCGACCGCGGCCATTTTTCCGCCCGGTCGTCCATCGACCTGATCGACATCGAGAAGTCCGTTCTCAAGAACCTGCTGGGCGGCCGCGGCGAGCCCCTGCAACAACTCAAGGAACAGGTGGTGGTGCTGGCCCACGATTTGACCCCGACCGAGACCGCGTCGTTGGACAAGGCCAAGGTGCTGGCCTTCGCCACCGAAGCCGGCGGCCGCACCAGCCATACCGCCATCATGGCCGGCGTCCTGGAGATTCCTGCCGTCGTCGGCCTGGGCAAATTCCTCACCGACGTCTCCGGCGGCGACGAGATCATCGTCGATGGCAACCGCGGCGTCCTCATCCTCAACCCAGACGAGGAAACCCACGACCGCTACGAACAGACCCGGAAGTCGTTTTGGACGTTTGAAAACCAACTCTCCGCCCTGCGCGACCAGCCCGCCCAGACCCAAGATAAGCCGGGCATTCACGTCCAGCTTTTGGGAAACATTGAGTTTCCCGAGGAGGCCGAACATTGCCTGGACCGCGGAGCCGAGGGGGTGGGCCTGTATCGCACCGAGTTTCTCTACCTTAACAAGAAAACCGATCCCAGCGAGGCGGAGCATTTCGAGGCCTACATGAAGGTGCTGCGAACGCTGGGGCCCAAGCAACCGGTGGTCATCCGTACCCTGGACCTGGGGGCCGACAAGTTCGCCACCGCCGTCGAAGCCGGTCACGAGGAACGCAATCCCTTCCTCGGACTGCGCAGCGTCCGGCTGTGCTTGCGGAATTTGACCTTGTTCAAAACGCAGATGCGTGCCATTCTAAAAGCCAGTGCTCATGGCGACGTGCGCATCATGTTCCCCATGGTTAGCACGCTGCTGGAGCTGCGGCAGTGCAAGATGATCCTGGCGGAAGTCAAGGAAGACCTGGAAGAGGAGGGAATCCCGTTCAATGCCAAGCTGCCGGTGGGCACGATGATCGAGGTGCCGTCGGCGGCCATTTTGGCCGACCAGCTGGCCCGCGAAGTGGATTTCTTCTCCATCGGCACCAACGATCTGATCCAGTATACCCTGGCGGCCGACCGCACCAACGAGGCGATGGCCGGCCTGTATAACGCCGGTGACCCCGCCGTCATCCGCTTAATCGACCTGGTGGTCCAGGCGGCCGGGAAAAACAACATCGAGGTGTGCGTTTGCGGGGAAATGAGTGGCGATCCTTTGTACACTTTGCTATTATTAGGAATGGGTCTGCGCCAGCTCAGCCTGACCCCGCACAACATCCCGGAGATTAAAAAAATCATCCGGTCGATCCCGATTGATGAAGCCAACAAGATTGCCGAGGAAGTTCGGCTCATGGACTCGGCGAAGGATGTGAATAATTTTTTGCGGGATAAAACCCGCCGAATCCTCCCCGAGGTGGTAAGTTGAACCAGGAGATTGCCCCACGGCCCGATATCGAACAACACGCGACAACCGAGTTGTCCCCTTTGAGGCCATGGGCCTATCCCCTGCAAACTGCGGTATGGGGAGTAGTCGATCCTTGTGAGTTAGCGCGTGCCGCGCTAAGCCGCAAGCGGCTTCCCACCCGGTGCATCCACCTCTTATAACCTCGTGCCGAGGATTCATTTCCCAGGAACACGGTCGCCGCTTCCGGCCTCTTGCCGAAGAGGTTGCCAGCGGTCGGCCAACTCCCCACAGCGGTGGGGCCACAAAACATGGCGTTTTCGTCTCCGTCCGTTGAAACTGTGAATCCCGTCCCGGCCCAGCCGTTTTCTGCTGCGGAAAAGAGCAAGTTCCGCATCCGCTTTCGCAAAAGCGGCGATCTGCGCCTCGTCAGCCATCACGATTTGATGCACTGCTTCGAGCGCATGCTGCGCCGCGCGGACCTGCCCATCCGCTCGACGCAAGGTTTTCATCCTCATCCGTGCATGACCTTTGCCTTGTCCCTGGCTCTGGGGATTATCGGCGGGGCCGAAGTCGTCGAGCTGGAATTCACGTCAGCTCTGAGTGCCGAGGAAGTGCGCGCACGCCTGGCCCGGCAGGCCCCGCCCGGACTGGACATTCTCAACGTTCAGGCGGTCAATGCGCAAAGCAAGCCGCAGGTTCGCCGGGCCTTCTACCGGGCCCTAGTGCCAGCCGAGCTCTGCACGATTTTGCCCCAACGTATCGCCGCTTTTCGCGGTGCGGAATCGTGCTGGATCGACCGCCAGCGGCCGCAACCGCGTCGCCTGGATATTCGCCCCTATGTCAGCGAATTGTCGCTGGACGGCACGGCTGTGGAAATGGCCTTGTGGGTTACCCCGTACGGCGCCGCCCGGCCGGAAGAAATCTTGCAACAACTCGGCCTGGGCGACCGGTTCGAAGCGGGAGATTTGGTCTTGGAACGAACTAACCTGGAATTGCATGACGAGGTCCCGGCCGGGGCCGAACCGCCCCCTGCAGCTTTGCTGCAGGCCCCCCGGATGGACCAAACAAAACAATCTAACGACACGGGGCGGTCAGTGGCCGCGGCGGTGGAAAAGGAGCCGGTCCTGGCGGCGGAGTCCGCGCCGCGTCCGACGCCCTTGATTTCCAGCCCCATGGCCTATGATTCCTGATTGCCCTTAACCTCACGCATGGGCTGGAGGTGTGAGCTGTATTATTCCAAGCCCGCAGACATGGCGAGCCGAGCTCCGTAAGGAGCCGGGTTAGGGTTTCAGCCGAAACCCGGCCGCTTACGCGGCTCGGCTCGCCAACAACAGGCAGGCTTGGGAATGGGCCCCACCTCCCGGCTCTTGGAAAGGATTAGCATGAAAAAGGAAATGCTCATTAACGTGTTGCAGCCCGAAGAATGCCGCATCGCCATCCTGGAAGACGGCGTTCTGGAAGAGTTGTACGTGGAACGCACCAGTCATGAAAGCTACGTCGGCAATATCTACAAGGGCCGCATTGTCAACATTGAGCCCAGTATTCAGGCCGCCTTTGTCGATTTCGGCGTGGGCCGCAACGGTTTTCTGCACGTGTCGGACGTCGAGCCGGCCTATTACCGCCACCTGGAAGGTTACCGCGACCTGGGCGGCAACGGACGACGCCGTGAACGCAGCGATCGGGGCGACCGCGGAGGGCGCGGCGAGCGCCGCTCGTCCCGGCCGCGACGCTACCCGCAAGAACAACTCGCCGACTTGCCCTTCGATGAACCGCTGTCCCCGGAAGAACTCGCCGTGGTCAATGACCTGGTTCCACCCGCCGATCCTGGGCAATCTCCGCCGGGCGATCCCGATCCCCTGATTCCGGAACCCTTGGCCCGGGATGAGGCCAGCAGCGATCGCGGAGAGCTGCAAGTGCCAAGCGCCGAAGCCTCGTCGCCCGTGGAAACCGGGGAATCGACTCCCGCGGGAGAGGTGGAAGACCCCGAACGGCGCCGCGGCCGCGGGAGGAGCCGGGGACGCCGCGGTCGCGGCGACCGTCCTTCCCGCGATGCCCAAGCGCCTCCCCTCGAAACACCTCCCAGCGCGGAAATCCCCCCACTGTCGTCCGACCAACCACCGCCGGTCGAACCACCGGGCCCCAAACTCATGGATGCCGCCGAACACCGCACCGGGCCCGGCAATCCCGGCTACGGCCCAATCGAGCCGGGTTCTACTTTCTCGGATGAGGACTTGAGTTTTTCCATGGCCCCCGTCGGCGCCGAACGGGCCGCCCGCGAGCATGAGCCGCATCCCGTTGCCGAGGACGTCCCCGTGGCCGAAGAGGAACTGCGTCCCGAACCGCCCCAGGCCGATGAAGGAACCGTCGAGAAAGAGTTACCGGCGGAAGAACCTATTGGCGATCTCGATGAAGAGTTCGTTGCCGGCTACGAGGACGAGGAAGGCCGGGATTACCGCCAGCGCGCCGAGTTCGAAGAAGAGGAACAGCGCGAATACCGCCGACGGGCGGATACTGAGGAAGACGAGGGCCGGCCCAATCGCCGGCCGCGTCGCGATGATCGCCGCAGCGGCCCGCGCCGCGGCGGCCGCCGCTTTCCCGGCCGGCCCGGCGCCGGCCGGCCCAAGCCCCTCATCCAGGACATCTTCAAAAAAGGCCAAGAAGTCCTCGTTCAGGTCATCAAGGAAGGCATCGGCACCAAGGGCCCGACCCTGTCCACGTACATCAGCATCGCCGGCCGCTACCTCGTCTTGATGCCCGGCCTGAACCGCATCGGCGTATCGCGCAAGATCACCGACGAGGAGCAGCGCCGCCGCCTGCGCGAGATCCTCAGCGAGCTGCAGCCGCCCCGCGGCCTGGGCTTCATCATCCGCACCGCCGGCCTGGAACGCAACAAAAAGGAGTTGCAACGCGACCTGCTTTACCTCGCCAAGGTCTGGCAGGTCGTCGTCCGCCGCATCAAAAAACACAAGTCGCCCGCTGGCATCTACGAAGAAAGCGACATGATCACGCGGACCATTCGCGACACTTTCAGCGGCGAAATCGACACCGTCTGGGTCGATGAAAAGGCGGCCTTCGACCGCGCCCAGGAATTCATGCAAGTCGTCATGCCGCGCTACGCCGACCGCATCAAGCTGTACGATGGCCCGGAGCCGATGTTCCACAAGTTCGGCATCGAGAATGAAATCATCCGCATCCAGCAGCGGCACGTCCCCTTGCCCAACGGCGGCTCGATCGTCATCGACCAGACCGAGGCCCTGGTGGCCATCGACGTCAACAGCGGCAACTTCCGCGCCGACAATAACGCCGAGGAAACCGCCTTCCAGATGAACCTGTTGGCCGCCAAGGAGATCGCCCGCCAGCTCCGCCTCCGCGACCTCGGCGGCGTCATCGTCAACGACTTTATCGACATGCGCGAGGAGAAGCACCGCCGCGGCGTCGAGCGCGCCTTGCGCGAGG
>CAZFGM010000031.1:0-20375 GCA_964518515.1 uncultured Alcaligenaceae bacterium
ACAACCATAAAGCCTCCTTCCCGATTACTTTGCTACAGTCTCGATTTCCCTTCAATTAAAGATTGCCGATTGCGGAGGAAACTGCAATGTTAAATCTGCAATCTTAAATCTGAAATCTGAAAGCGAAAGGACAGCTCATGCCCGCCGCTCCCCTGGGCCCCTTGGCCGGCGTCCGCGTGCTGGATGCCTCGCGCGTGCTGGCCGGGCCGTTTTGCGGCCAGATGCTCGGCGACCTGGGGGCCGACGTGGTCAAGGTGGAACGCCCCGGCGGCGGCGATGAAACCCGCGCCTGGGGGCCGCCGTTCGCCGGTCCGCTCAGCGCCTATTACCTCTCGTGCAACCGCAATAAACGCGGCCTGGCCCTCGACCTGGCCCATCCGGAGGGATTGGAAATCTTTTTCCGCCTGGTCGAAGAGAGCGATATTCTGCTGGAGAATTTCCGTGCCGCCAGCGCCGACAAGCTCGGCCTAAGCCCGGCGAAATTGCACGCCCGCAATCCGCGGCTGATTATTTGCTCGATATCCGGATTCGGCCGGACCGGGCCGTGGAGCGCTTGGCCGGGCTACGATTTCGCCATTCAGGGACTGAGCGGCCTGATGAGCATCACCGGCCCCGTGGAATGGCCGCCGTACAAGGTGGGCGTGGCGGTGACCGACGTGTTGACGGGGTTGTACGCCGGCGTGGCGGTGCTGGCCTGCCTGCACGCCCGCCAGCAGTCGGGCCACGGCTACGCCATCGACCTGGCATTGCTCGATTGTGCCGTGGCCGCCCAGGTGAACGTGGCCCAGGCCTTTCTGACCAGCGGCCAGGTGCCGTCGCGCCAGGGAAACGCCCACTTGCAGATCGTCCCCTACCAGGCCTTCGCCACGGCCGACGACTGGCTCATCCTGGCCGTGGGCAACGACGGCCAGTGGCAGCGCTTCTGCCAGGCGGCCGACCGGCTCGATCTGGCAAAGGACCCGCGCTTCGCCAGCAACCAGCAGCGCGTGGAAAACCGCCGCGCGCTCGTGCCGCAGCTCGAAGCCCTGTTCAAGACCCGGTCCTCGGCCGACTGGCAACAGGAGTTGCAAAAGGTGGAAGTGCCGCACGCCCCGGTATGGAACTATGCCCAGCTTTTCGCCCAGCCGCAAGCCGCCGCCCGCGGCCTGCGCCTGTCGGTCCGCGATCCGGCCGGCCAGCCGGTCGATCTGGTCGGCTCGCCGTTCCACATCGACGGAGCGGCCCTGCCGGCGCCGTCGCGGCCGCCCCACCTGGGCGAGCATACGGAGCAGATACTTTCTCAGGTGCTGGGCTTGGACGCGAGCCGGCTAGCGGAACTGCGGCGGCGCGGCGTGATTGGTTAATAATATCGCGGGGAAGGGATCACCAGGCGAGCCTTGTAGAGTAATATCAGAGCCCAGACGATGAGAACTATAATCCCTATCACGAAAAGGAGACCAAAAAGGAACGCCAAACCCGCCATGGCATCTCCGCCTCCACGCGGTCCTCCCATGCCGCCCACCATGACCATCAAAAAATTAAACAAGATATATAACCCCAGGAATACACCAAAGAAAACCAGGAAACCGATGGCACTCTGGGGTAAGCTCCGATCGCCAAAATAAAGTCCTATGCCGCGTAGAAAAAGAGTAAATAAGATCACACCGGTTACCAACAATCCAAAAATGACCAAAAACCCAAGAATGATCAACGCCGGCGCTCCGCCTCCCATCATCATCGGGTTCCAAAAAGCTCGGGGGTTGCCGAAACCGGTCAAGACAAACAAGAAGAAGACGATGGCAAAAAGGATGTACAAGCCGATACAGATGACCGAGCCGATCGCCAGACCCTTGACGCGCGATTCCTCGGGAACGCCACAACACATGCACTGACCAATAAACGCCAGTACGAAGCCAACGAGCACTCCCCCTCCCCCCAGAATTACCAGGATTCTCATAATGGTTTCGACGTCGCGGGCACCGGGCCGGCCCCCGGCAAGGCCAGCTCCAAAAATGGCGAACAAAATAATTGCCAGCACCGAAAAAATATAGGTTACGATCCCCGCGCGCATTAGCCCCAGGCCGAGGCGGACGGTGCTCCAGCTCGGCGCCACTGCGCGCGCCCAGTCGCCGCGGCCGTAGTCCTCCCGGCGGCCATACTCTCCCTGGTCGTAGTCGCCGCGGCGGTAATCCTCCCGGTCGTAATCGCGTGGTTCCTCATAACGGCCAAAGTCCCTTTCCCGCTCCGGCAGCGGGGGCGCCGGCGGCGGGGCATCGTAGCGCCCTTCCTGATATGCCCCTGGTGTGGGAATAACCACCGTCACGCCGCACGCCGGACAACGATCCTGCCTGCCGGCCATTTGATCGCCCACCGTGACGCGGCGCTGACATTCCGGGCAGGTAAAGGTAATCGGCATGTTCGTCTCCGCCACTGGGCTGGTGTGAAGGTACTCTTCTCGACCCGGCGAGGCAAAGGAATTATCACGAATAATCCTCAGAGCCACAAAGGCGCCGGCCTCCAAACTTCTTGTCCATTTCTTGGTCACCTTTTCCAATCAGTAAGATAAGAGTAGGAGAAGGAGAAAGAAAGAGAAAGCAGGAAATGCGAAGCCAATTTGCTTTGGTTTCTGAAAAGACAGGACACCAATCATGACGGACACGCCGACTCCGCGCCCCTGGTCACGACGCCTGGTTTATTTCGCCACCCTCCTCTTGGTGGCGGCTCTGACGGCCGGCGTCACGGCCTTGCTGATCAACATTTTCCAGCGCAAGCAGGAAGCCCGCGAGCACTTCTTCAAGCTGGTCGAGCTGACCGAGGATTCCGACCTGACGGACTGGCAGCGCAATTTTCCCCGCCAGTACGACGGCTACAAGCGCACCGTCGATACCGAGCGGACCAAGCACGGCGGCAGCGACGCCATCAACAAGCTGGAACACGATCCGCGGCTGAAACGCATTTACGCCGGTTACGCCTTCAGCCTCGATTTCCGCGAAGAACGCGGCCACGCCTACATGCTCATCGACCAGGATAACACCGAGCGCGTCAAGCGGCGCCTACAGCCCGGGGCTTGCCTGCACTGCCACAGCTCGGTGCTGCCGGCCTATCGCCGCTTGGGAAAGAACGACGAAGGCAAGGACCCGATCCAGGTCGGCTTCCAGAAAGTCTGCGCCATGGACTGGAAGGAGGCCCGCAAGCTCGTCGAGCATCCGGTCACCTGCAACGATTGCCACGATCCGCAGACCACGCAGCTTCGCGTCACCCGGCCGGGCTTTTTGAACGGCATCGAGGAACTGGCTCACCACCTGGCCGATACTTTTGACCCAGAGGAAAAGGAGAAAAAGATTTACAAACCGCTCCTGCCGCACCTAACCAGCCTGGAGAAGTATCGCAAGGACAACCGCGCCATTCCCCGCGAAAAGCGCCGCCCGTACAAGGTCAACGAACAAGCCACGCGCCAGGAGATGCGCTCCTTCGTGTGCGGCCAGTGCCATGTCGAGTATTACTTCCGCAAGAAGGACAACCTGCTCATCTATCCCTGGGCCAACGGCCTCAAGATGGACCAGATCGAGGATTATTACCGGGACAGGGACTTTAGCGACTGGACACACCAAGAAAGCGGGGCCGGCCTGCTCAAGGCCCAGCATCCCGAGTTCGAGATGTGGAACCAGGGCATTCACGCGCGCAGCGGCGTGTCCTGCGCCGATTGCCACATGCCCTACAAGCGCGAGGGGGCGATCAAAATCAGCGATCACCACGTGCGCAGCCCGCTCCTCAACGTCGCCCGCGCCTGCCAGGTGTGTCATCGTTACGACGAGAAGGAAATCCTCGGCCGGGCCGAGGCCATTCAAGACCGGACCTTGAAGCTGCTCGATCGGGCGGAGAACGCGGTGGTGGATTTGATCGGGGCTCTCAAGGCAGGCAAGACGAAGCTGCCGGCCGGCGTGGTCGAGGAGGCCCGCCGGCTCCACCGCCAGGCCCAATGGCGGCTGGACTTCGTCATGTCGGAAAACTCGCTGGGTTTCCACGCCCCGCAGGAATGCGCCCGCATTCTGGCCGAGGCCATCGATTACGCCCGCCAGGGCCAGGTGAAACTGCTGGCGCCGCCGGCCAAGTAGGGTGGGTCGAGTCTTCGAGACCCACCGAAATCCGCGAAATCCCGCCTGCCATGGTGGGTCTCGAAGAGGTGAAACTGCTGGCGCCGCCGGCAAAGTTGAAATCCGCGGAATCCCGCCTGCCATGGTGGGTCTCGAAGACTCGACCCACCCTACAGGGTGTTACCCAAAAAGAACGGTTTTTGAACCATGCCGAAAAGCTCACGCCGCTTGGGCGCAAGCCCAATGCCAAATGCCGGAGACAGGACTTGAACCTGCACGATCTTGCGATCACTAGGCCCTCAACCTAGCGCGTCTGCCAGTTCCGCCACTCCGGCTGGGGGTTTCTCTTTAGGTAATGTAGGGGAGAAACCCTGGACAAATCAAGTCCCAAAAAAACCGGCATCTGTCTTTGACGCGAAGGATTTGTCCCTATCACAAACCGCATGGCGACGCTGATCATTCCGGAGCGTATTATTCGCCGGCAAGGTCCGGGCCACGTCCTGGCGGTGTGTTGGCGGCAATGGCGGACCGAGCGGGCGCTGGCGCGGCGCGGGATTCATTTCCGCGCCACCGATCCGGAGCGGGTGGCCGCCGCTTACGCCGCCCTGAGCGACCAGGAATTCGCGGCGGTCAACGGCCGGCAGGATTGGGCCAACTGGCGCACCATTCCCCGCGCTCTGAGCGGCCATATTCCGAATCGTCCCCTACGCGTCCTGGACCTGGGCTGCGGCAGCGGCGGTTCCACGCGGGTCCTGGCATTTTATTGCCCAGCGGGCTCGCACCTCACCGGCTACGAGTTGGCCGCGCCCTTGCTGGTTGCCGCCCGCCGCCGGACGTATCGTCATAGCAGCGGCCAACCGGTGCACGTGGACTTCTTTCGTCAGGGGGTGACCGAACCGCTCCGCCAAGCCGATGGCACTCTGGTGCCTGATGGCAACGTCGCTGTGGTCAACGCCAGCGGCGTGGTGGGGCATCATCTGACTGCCAAGACCATCCAACCTCTTGTCGAGGAATTACGGCGCGTTTTGCGAGGCGGAGGAATCGCTCAACTCGATGTTGGTCCCTCATTACAGGCGGCGGAATTGACCGCCCTGATGACGGCGGCCGGATTTCTCCGCCAGGGTCATTACCGGAGCTGGTGGTGGGATCCCACCGGACAGGTGGTTTTTCAACAGCCCTAAAAAAACTTTCCCACCAAGCGGCGCCTCCGTTTGGCAGGATGAACCAAGTTCGGCGGCGCAGAAGTCGCCCTCCGCCGACGGACAGTAACCACTCTGAGTGACTCATCGAGGAGAAACCATCTCGGCACGCGCCAATGGCGGATCAAGTTGGCTCAGTATTTCACGCCGGCGCCGATCGTTCGGTTAACCCTTCAGGTTGGACACCTCGTGGATTCGCGGTAAGATCAATCGAGGTTGGGAGGCGTTGAATTGAGGAGAAGAACTATGCCCTCGCCGTTTCCTGGGATGAACCCTTACCTGGAAAACGAAGATGTTTGGCAGGATTTTCACGACCGGATGATCCCGGCCATCAGCGATGCGCTGAGCCCCCAAGTTCGTCCAAACTACATCGTGAAAATCGTGCAGCACAACTTCATTCGCTCGCTGGTGAGGAGCGTGTATTCGTGGGGCAGGGGGACGTCAGTTTGCATCGCCCGCGCAAGGCGGAAAGGAAAGCAACAGCGGGAGCGGTGGCCCTGGCGGCCCCGGCGCGGATTCACCTTCCTTCGGTGCAATTTGAAAAATACCTTTTTCTTGAAGTGCGCGACCGCAAGAGCCGTGAACTGGTCGCGGTTCTGGAATTGCTAAGCCCGACAAACAAGAGAAATGGTCCGGACCGGGAGCAATACCTGGGCAAACGGGGTAATCTGCTCCACAGCACCGCTCATTTTATTGAAATTGATTTGCTCCGCGGCTGGCCGCGTATGCCCATGGAACCCGCTTTTCGCTGCGACTATTGCCTCATGGTCAGTCGCCTGGAAGAACGGCCCGAGGCGAGCTTTTGGCCTCTCCAACTTCGGGACCGGCTTCCGAAGATACCCATCCCGTTGCGTGCCCCGTCCGCGGATGCCTGCATCGAATTGCAGGAGATTTTGCACGGCGTCTATGATCGCGCCGGCTATGGGGATTATCTTTACGAAGAAGCGCCGAAGCCGCGCTTGAGCCGAAAAGATACCGCATGGCTAAATCCTTGTTACACACCCGATAAGGTTCAGGGTGCTGCTTCAAATAAATCCGGCGGATGGGTACTACTATTCTTGCAATCTTCGTTTGACACGTAGCGGAACTCGCAAGAGTTCCGCGGACCAGCGGAATTCTTGCGAATTCCGCTACGGATTAGCGTGTTAATCGAAGATTGGACAAATACTACAGCCTCTCCTCGATTCTACCTTCACTCCGCACATTTTTCTCCCTCTAAGACTCCGCCTTTTACCCACAACATCAGCACATTTCGTCCGTAACGGCGTTGTTCCCAGTCGGCCAGGTCGCGAAGATCGTCCAGGGGGGAGAATTTTTCCGATTGCAGCGCCAGCACCGACCCGGCTGGGACTTTTTCCTTCAGGCCTTGGACAAGGGCCAGCAAGTTCTCGGCGCGGTTCTGGATGTCGTGGAAAGGCGGGCTGAGAAAAAGGTTGACCGGCTCAGCCGGCGGTTGCCACTGCTGGCCCCAGCGATAGACGTCGCTGCGCAGGACTTGGCCCTGGTCGGCGAAGCCGAATTCCCTCAGGTGGCGCTGGATGTCCCCGGTCAGGCGCAGGTCCCGCTCAATGAACAGGGCCGACGAAGCGCCGCGGCTGAGCGCTTCCAGGCCGACGATGCCCGAGCCGGCGAAGACGTCGCAAAACGGCCGGTCCGGCACGGCGTCGCCGAGGATGCTGAACAGGGCGGCACGCACCATCTGCGGCGTCGGCCGCAGCTGCGGATTGACGGCGCAGACCAGCTTGCGTCCACGCAAAGTCCCGGCCACGATGCGAAGTTGCACTTTCGACATGATCGCTTATTTTACAACCAACGATCCCGGAAAAGCGCGGTGGCTTCTCTTATTTGCCGATTTTCGTCAAACAAGCTTCACAGCCGACCTGGCTGTGCCGGGTGATGCCCGCGAAAAACGTGGGCCGGCCGCACTGCGGGCAGGGAAAAGCTTCCACGGCGTCGAGCAGGGGATCCCAGACCAGCTCCAGCGAGGTCGTTCTCCGCTGGGGGGCGGTCACGTTGCCCTGGACGAGCAGTTTGGGCTGCTGGATGACGAGGGTATTGAGAAGCCGCAGTTGGACGCGGAGGGAATTTTTTTGATGCAGCTCGGCGATGCGCAGGCGCTCCTCGCGCTCGATGGTCTGGCGGCGGTCGGCCAGCCGGGCCTGGGCGTCGGCGTCGTCCTTGACGCGGCTGCCGGAAAGTTCCTGGCGCAGGTCGGCGTAATATTGCTTCATGCGGGCGGTTTGCCGGGCCAGACGGTCGCGCAGCTCGCGGTCGCGGCCATGGGCCAGGGTGGCCAGGGTGCGCAAAACTTCCGCGCGGGCCAGGGGCAGGGCGGCGGCCAGGCTGAGGCGGCGAGCCTCGGGCAGGGCCAGGGCCGGCTGCTCCGCCAGCCGGCCCGGTTCCAGCAGCTTCTCCCGGTGCCGCACTTGCCGGCCATAATGCAAATCCACCGACACCCCCAAAATCTCCTGTTCCTTCTGATCGCTGACAAAGGACGCTTCAAACCAGAACAGCGCCTGGGCGAAGTGCAGGGCCCGGATGCGCTGCACCTGGAAATCGACGTTGTCCGCCAGCGTGAGGCTCTTGCGCACGCGGCCGGGAAGGTTGTGCGGATTCAGGTTGAGGCCGAGAAAAAACAACTCGGCAAAACGGCCACGCTCAACGGCATCGGCCAACAGGCCCTCCACCAGCGGCGTGCCGTAGCTGGCGAGCTGGCTGCCCGGATGTTCCACAAGCGCCTCCGGATCAAAGGCAATTCGCAGCTCTTCCCCTTCCCAATGCTGATCCGAAGCGGTTTTTGGCAAGAGCAGATCGTACACCTGCGGCTCGACCTCATCCCAGGCGCCGCCGATGGTTTCCACGTAGTCGCGAACGAATTCTTCGAGGGGAGTGCGAGGCATTATCGTTCCTTCAGTTTCCTGGATGCTCTCACCGGTCGGGGGCGAAGCGATCGGCAAAGAGCTTGTCATCCACGCTCTTCTGCGCCAAGTAGGCTTCCTTGGCGGCCACCAGGCGGTTGCCCAGGTCTTCCATGCGGCGGCTGAAGTCGCTGGTGTCGGCCGACTCCGCCCACAGGTCGGCGACCACGTCCTGGAACTCGCGCTCTTCATCCAGGTTGCCGAGGATCATGTCGATCTCGCCGATGACCAGCTCGAACAGGTTCAGCTTGGCTTCCAACAGGTGCAGGACGGCGGCCTCGACCGTGCCGGCGGCCACCAGGTTGAACACGTGCACGTCGTGCTTCTGGCCGATGCGGCTAAGCCGGCCGATGCGCTGCTCGATCTTCATCGGGTTCCACGGCAGGTCGAAGTTGCACACGGCGTGGGCGAACTGGAGGTTGCGGCCCTCGCTGCCCGACTCGGTGCATATCAAGAGGCGGGCCGGGCCGCGAAATTGCTCGATGGCCGCCTCTTTTTCCAGGCGCGCCAGACCGCCGTGGAACACCGCCACGGCGTGCCCGGCCTGGCCGAGCCGGCCGGCCAACAGCTGTTGCGTGGCCCGGAACTGGGTGAAGATCACCATCTTGTCCGGAAATTCGCCCAGGATTTGCAAGAGCCGCTGCACCTTGGCGCTTTCGTCTTGGGCCCGGGCTTGTTCGGCCAGGACTTCCAGCGTCGCGCGGTCCGGAGGAGATAGGGTGTCGTGCTCGGACATGCGCTCGAGCGTGCCGGCGGCGGCCTGGCTCGAGCTGCCCAAAGCCATTTGCAAAGACAACAGGGCCATGCGGCCCAGGGCGCCGGCGCCTTTGCCGGCCCGCAGGTTCTTGCGCACGAAGTCCGCCACCGCCACGTACAGGGCTTGCTCCGGCGGCGAGAGGGCGACGCGATCGGTACGGGCCCAACGCCGCGTGAATTGCAGGCCCACCGTGCTCCGGCGGTTGCGGACCATGATTTCCGCCAAAAGGCCGTGCAATTCCTCGACGTTGCACGGCGTCAGCTTGTCCTTGCGATCGACGAACTGCTTCTGAAATTGTTTGGCGGTGCGGAGCAGGCCCGGCTCCAACAGCGTGACCAGGTTGAACAGCTCCTCAAGGTTGTTCTGCACGGGCGTGGCCGTCAAGAGCAAGATGAACTGTTTTTGCAGCTCGCTGGCGAAGCGCCACAGCTGGGTGGTGCGGTTGCGGAGATGGTGGGCCTCGTCCACGATGACCAGGTCCCAGTGGCGCTCCAAGATGGCGGACCGGTGGGGCTCGCGCTTGGCGGTATGAATCGAGGCGATGATGCGGTCGCATTCCTTCCAGGCGGCGGCGCCGCGCTGGCGGAAGGCGGGATCGTCGTGGCTGGTCAGCTCCAGGCTGAACTTGCGGCGCATCTCCCCTTGCCACTGCTCGATAAGGGAAGGCGGCACCAGGACCAGGACCGAGCGGGCCAGGCCGCGGAGGTGCAGCTCGGACAGTACCAGTCCCGCCTCGATGGTTTTGCCCAGGCCGACTTCGTCGCACAACAGGGCCCGGCCGCGCAGCCGGCGCAGCACCGTCTTGGCGGTACGGATCTGGTGCTCGAGAAGCTCCATGTCGCGCACCAGCGGCAGGCACATGAGCTGGTCGAAGCCGGCATGGGTTGCCAGGCGGGCGGCGCGCAAGGCCAACTCGAACTCGGCCCGGCTGGCAGGCGGACCGGCGGAGCGGACACGCGCCAGGTCATCCGCGCCCAGGGAGATATGAACCCCTTGATCGGTGGTTATTTCCGTGGCCGCGGGCCCCGCCGGCTTATCCACCAGCAATCGCAACCGTCCCGCGTCCGCGTATTCCAGCCAAACGGCCTGGCAAGAACCTCCCAGCAGTTGCCGGCATTCTCCCGAACGAATTTTTCTCGAATCCGGAGCGACCGTAACCGCCAGCGGCCGCCCTTCCTCATTCTCCAGGGTCCACGATTCCATACTCTGGAGCACGGCAGGCATTTGCCATTCGCCCCGATCGGCATCGACCAGAATTTCGAAACGGTCGCCAGGCTCGATTTCGGATTCTATGGCGGGAGACATGAACGTGCTGGCCACGGGAAAGGCCTCCATTCCTTACGATTATGTAGGATGCGGAATTGTAGCAGATTCCCGGAAAAAAAGAAAGGAAATCACGCCACCGTAACACCCGGTGGTTCCGGTGCACAGTAACCGCTAACGAACTGTCCTGGGGAGGGGGTTAAATTCTGATTCAACATACGGCCTTAAAATACCTATGATTTTGAGAAACGATCGCCCCGGTTCAGAAGTCTCTTCACCCGGATAGTAATGTAAGAGGATTTTCGGATTTGCCAAAGTTCCGACAGCTAGTAATCCATGCCAGCCGGCTTTTGGCGTTTCACCATCTGTTTCCAAGTAATATCTGCGAATTTCTTGAACTAGGGAACTCAATCTTTGGAAATCACTCTCCAAAATCTTTCCGGAAAGAGTCCGCTGCAAGCGATTGGAAAAATGCGTAATTTCGCCAAAAAAATCGCCCGAGGTACTAACACTGCGCAAGAACCATGTAATCCGATCATTTTGAGGTCCCTCATTCCATTTGACAATCAGCGGTTCCGTATTCATTTCTCACACTCCAAACTCAACATTGGAAAGGTTACTCAAACCTCAAATTATTCGCCGAGCACGCCCGAGATCGGGAATTGGCACGTGCACTGCGGTTCCTTCAGGGGGGTGCAGGTAGCTCGGATACACGGTGATTTGCTGCACCGTAGGGACTTTTGCAATTAGCAGATTTTGCTCTCCGGCACCAACCAATTTCTTATACCAGCTTCGGGCGGCGGCCCTGGTTGTCCACAACCATTTTCTTCCCATTTCATTTACTGTCCGCCCACTTTCCTTTTGAAGATATTTTATACTCTTCTTTGGTCATTACTCGATAACCAGTGAAGGAAGGCATAAGCAAGGTTTTGAAGCAGGGAGAGACGGCCGTGTTGCTTGGGTAATTCTACTGAAAATTTACCGCGGAGGCATTCAAAGGGGAGTCGAAGTGCTTTCTACAGGCACCTGTACTCCCAACCCCGGACCGATCCGCCTGGTAGCGCAGCGGCTCGGTGGTCAGCGTTTGCTCGTAGTATACGGGGCCGATCAGGTCGCCGGGGAAGCGCTCGCATTGCAAATTGGCAGTGCAGACGGTGACGTGGGCCATGGCGGCGGTGGCGACTTCGCGCTCGAGATTGCTGCCGATGGTGCACGGGACCCGGATAGTAATGTAAGAGGATTTGAGACTGTAGCAAAGAAGTCGGGTTGAAGTAAGGTTTCAGCCCCGTCTCAAATCTCTCCGATCGGATTGATGCCGCGGGGCTCCGGTCGATCTTTCATGATTTTCCACGACGCCCCCATCTCGCGGAAGGCGGAAAAATCGCGCGGCTCATAGGCCAGGTGCAGCTCCGGAGTTTGCAGGCGTCGGCCGTCAGCCCGGCTGCGCATGGTCGCCGCCACCATACCGGTCGCCAACAGCGTTCGCTCCACCGGGTACGGCGGGCGCCGCTCTACGAAATGCTGCTGGATGGCGTGGCACAGGGCCATGAACAGGCAGCGGTTGTTCCACGGGCCGACGTAAAAGTGCGTGGCCCGCAGGCGTTCCTCCCGGGCCAGCTTGCAGGCGAAGTTCCAGCGCACGGAGCTGTTGCCGATCTTGAGCATCGTGGCCCGCAGGCCGTCCCGGTAGGTGATGAGGATGCCGTGCGGCTCGGCCGGTCTTTCGCCCTTGATCGGCCGGCGAATGTCGGGCGGTTTATTATCGAACTCGGCGGCCATGGCCGCCTGGGCCAGGCGCAACGACCAGCGCCCTTGCTGCGCCGCCTTGAACAGGGCGTCGCCCGCCAGGAATTCGATGCTGGAAACGCCGGTCTCACCGCCCTTGCGGAACTCGACCAGCGATTGCAATACTTCCAGGCCGTGGAAGTCGTACGACTCCAGGCCGCCGCCGTGGATCGACACCGCTTCCTCGAAAACCGAGCCGGCGGGGATTTCCAGCACCGGCCGGCGCTGGGCCAAGGGCACCGAGCTGCCCGCCATGAACGGAATCTTGTGTTTCCGGCAGGTGTCGTACATCTCGCGGGCCCAGTCCCAGCGGAATGACAGGTGCTTGTCATTGAACAACGGCACGTAGCGATTCGATTTGCGCATGACCGCGATGATCTCATCGAAGAAGCGCTTGCGCGGATACTCGACCTGGTCCAGCTTGCTGCGTCGATAGGTGCCGTGCTCGCCGATGGACAAGACGGCATCGACGGCCAACTCTTTGCCGCCCAGGGTCAGAGCGTCGGCGATGGTCTTGTAAACCGGAATCTTGAATTGGCGGGCGACGTCGTCGGTCATGTCCCCCTTCGCCGGGCGCTGATCGGCGTAGAACGACACCATGTCCACCGGCGGCTGGATGCGCTTGCCGTTGAACAGGAACGGCCGCAGAAATTTCTCCAGGATCACGTGGGCGTGCGAGCGATGCTGACAAACGGTGTAGATGGCGGCGACCTTGGGGCGGCGCGGGGCCTTATCCTCCGCCAGCGCGAAACCGGAAAAGGCCGCAGAAAGAGCGAAAAACTGCCGGCGCGTGATTGGTTTCATATTTCACCTCCAACAGGCAGACCTTTGGTGGAATCCTAATCGAGGATACCAGACAAATCAATTACCAATGGGTTTTTCCCGCATTGAATCGGGCAAACTTGACCTTTGAGTTTTATAAAGGTTCAGTTAAGATTTCTCAAATGCGGTATATCCCCCGCCTTATGGAAGTCGAATTGGCCCGAGCGGCGCGGCATTTTCCGGCCCTGATCCTCACCGGGCCGCGCCGCGCCGGCAAGACCACCTTGCTCCGTCATCTTTTTCCCAAAGCCTCCTACTGGCTGGTGGAGGACCCCGACGTCATCGCCCGCATCCGTAGCGATCCGCGCGGCTTTCTCGAGGATCTCCGCACCCCGGTCATTCTAGACGAAATTCAAAACGTGCCGGAAATCCTCAATTATGTCCGGACACGCATTGATGCGGCGCCGCACCGCAAAGGCCGGTGGATTGTAACCGGCTCCCAGGAAGCACCCCTGATGCGCGGCGTGACGGAATCTTTGGCCGGCCGGGCGGCGGTATTCCAGCTCTTGCCCCTGACGACCCGGGAAACTCCCAAGGTTTCCCTGCTGCACGGCGGCTACCCGGAAGTCCTGGCCCGGCCCGCGGCCAAGGCGACCTGGTTTCGCTCCTACCTGCAGACCTATCTCGAACGCGATGTCCGGGCGATCAGTTCCATTCGCGATCTGCCGACGTTTCGCCGGTTGTTATCCCTCCTGGCCAGCCGCTGCGGCCAGATTTTGAACAAAACCGACCTGGCCGCTCCCCTCGGCGTTTCCGTCCCGACATTATCCGAATGGCTGAACATCCTCGAAGTCACCGGCCAGATTCTCCTGGTGCCCCCTTTTTTCGAAAACTTCGGCAAGCGGCTAATCAAATCTCCCAAGCTGTATGTCACCGATTCGGGCCTGGCCTGTCATCTGCTCGGCATCGACAACGAAAAAACCTTGCGGCGGTCCCCTTTCCTGGGCTCTTTATTTGAGGGCTTCGTCGCCGCGGAAATCGTCAAGGTCCAGACCGGCACCGGGCGGCGGCGCGAGCTCTACTTCTTTCGCGATCAGCAGGGATTGGAAGTGGATTTCCTCGTGCCCTGGGGCCATCGCCGCCTGTTCCTTGTGGAAGCCAAGGCTTCGCGCACGGCATTTCCGGCCATGGCCGATTCCCTCGTCAAGTTACAAAAGGCGGTCGCCCAATATCAGGTCAACCCCTATTTGATCCACCAACCCACCCGGGAACAGGCGGGTTTCCATGTGCTTCGCCCTGGGGTTAAGGCCGGCGCCCTCGGAGATTTCCTTTCTCTGCTGGATGAAAAATGATTGGCAAAATCCCCTAGAAGCGACTATCCTGGCAGGTATTGACATAAGTCGTTTCGAAATCCACCGGCACGGCAGTCACGCCGCGCAAAGCCAGGGGCAAGGTCGGCAGACGCTGGCCCAGCGCCAGGGGCGCCGGCCAGATTTCAATCTGGCCGCCGCTTTCCCGCCGGCTCGGACGATAGGCGACGGCATACAAAGGGGTCTTCTGGGAAAACCGAAAACTTTCCGACTTCTGAAGCAATTGAATCAGTTCATCATGGAGATTGGCCTGCCGTTCCGTCACGGTGTCCACAATGATCAGGCCAATTCCCTGGTGCAGGTAACTGGCGCATTTCGTGGTGAAAGCACGGCGCGTCTCGGGACGATCCTTGTTTCCGGGACTGATGAGTTCGATAGCTCCTACCAGGGTCGCCCCACCGGAGGCGCGAAAAACCTGTATTTCGATCTCATCGGGAAACACCGCCGACATGACCAGGGAGGTTGCCGGCGGCGACCAGGTTTCCACCGCCACGCCGCCAGTTGTTCCGTCGGTTCCTGCGAACGGCGCCTCCGGCTCCTTATCGTAGGTTGGCACATCGATTTCCACTCGGCTGCCCACGTGCACTTGGGCCTCGGCAAAGCACCGCGGCGGCAAGACCCCTCGATTCAAAGTCCGCATGATCTCCGTGGCCCAGGCCGCATGAAACGATTCCCAGTGATGCAGGTCCGACAACGGGGAATGAAAATGATCCAGCAGGGGCATGAGAGCCTTCCACTTATGGGACAGGATTCTTTGCTTTCTTTATTGATCCTACCTGGGAAAGAAACCGGGTTCAATTGCGGAATCTTGAGGGATAAAAAAGCCCGGCTCATGGAACCGGGCTTGATCTTTCGTGTCGCTGGGTATTCTTCGTGGATAATCCTTACACCGTCAACTGCCCCAAGACTCCCGTGCTGTCGCCGAGCCGCTCGCTGCGGGCGCCCATGCGGTCGAGCAGGGCCAGGAACAGGTTGGCCAGCGGCGTGTTGCGCGGGTAGCGGACGTGGCGATTGCAGGACAGCGTGCCGGCGCCCTTGCCGGCCAGCAGGATGGGCAGCTCGTCGTGGTTGTGGCGGTTGCCGTCGCCGTTGCCCGAGCCGTACAGGATCATGCAGTTGTCAAGCAGCGTGCGGTCGCCCTCGCGGATGGCTTTCAGCTTGCCGAGCAGGTAGGCGAACTGCTCGATGTGGAAGGTGTTGATCTGCTTGATCTTGTCCTGCTTGTCACGGTTGTTGCCGTGGTGCGACAGGTCGTGATGGCCTTCGGAAACGTTGATGAGCCGGTAACTGCGGTTCGAGCCTTCGTTGGCGTAGACGAAGGTGGCGATGCGGGTCAGGTCGGTTTGGAAGGCAAGGACCAAAAGGTCGGTCATGAGGCGAATGTGGTCGCGGTAGTCGGAGGGCGTGCCGGTCGGCCGGTTCAAGCCCTGGGCGCTGGCGGGGACGTTGGCATTGTCGGCCCGCTGGATGCGGCGCTCGATCTCGCGGATCGAAGTCAGGTATTCGTCCAGGCGGCGCAGGTCGGCGGCGCCCAGTTGGTTTCGCAGCCGTTGCGCGTCCTCGCGCACGAAATCGAGAATGCTTTGATCGAACTGGTTGCGAAGGTCGCGGGCCCGTTCCGTCTCGGTGCGATTGACGCCGCCGAACAGGCGATCGAAGACGGCGCGGGGATTGACTTCCTTGGGGTTGGGCGTGTTTTCCGAGCGCCAGGAGAGGTTGGAGGAATAGGCGCAGCTATAGCCGGAATCGCAGTTGCCGGCCTGCCTGCCCCCCTCGCAGCCGATCTCGAGCGAGGGGAAGCGCGTGGCATTGCCGACGCGCTGGGCGGCAAACTGATCGACCGAGACACCGGCGCGGATGTCCGCCCCGGCGGTCTTGCGTGCCTGGCAGCCCGTCAGGAAGGCCGCCATGGCGCGGGCGTGATCGCCGGGACCGTCGCCGTTGGGCCGGGCCTTGTCCACCGTCAAGCCGCTCAACACCAGCAGTTCATTACGGACAGGATTCAGCGGACGAAGGATTTCCGGCAAGGTCGGCGGCAAGGCACCGGTAGAGGCCGGCGTCCAATCTTGCATGTGAATGCCGTTGGGCACGTAGACGAAGGCCAGGCGTTTCGGAAATGTTCGTGCCGGCGCCGCCGTCACCAAGGGCGGCATCATGGCTTCCAGAAGCGGCAGGCCCATGGCCACGCCCAGACCCTTGAGGGCGGCGCGTCGGGAAATCATCTTATTCATTCGAATCCCCCCCTGGAAAATGTGCGGATCATTACCCGCGACTTCAAGCCAATTAATAGATTAGCATTTTTTCGGTGAAACACCCAGGAAAAATTCTTCGGCTCGAGAGGATTTTTAGGATTCGGCCTATATAATGTTTCCGGAAATCATCCCTGACTTCAGAAAACGTGGAAAGGAGGCCCCTCATGAAAAATCCCCCATCCGAAGGCGTGTGCCAGCTTTGCCAAGGCAAGTTCGCCAAGAACACGATCACCCGCCACCTGCACCGGTGCCTGGCGGAGCACGACTTGCCCGAGGGCAAGGAGCAGAAACTTTTCCATCTTCTGGTCGATGGCTACGGCCCATACTGGCTGCACGTGGAAATGCCGGGCCAGGCCACCTTCGGGAATCTGGACAGTTTTCTGCGGCACATCTGGCTGGAGTGCTGCGGTCACTTGAGCGCTTTCCAGCTTGACCAGGGTATCAAGAACCGCCTCGGCCTGAAAGAAGATTGGGACATGGATTTCGCCGAGGCCCCGAAAGATGAGCTCATGGACTACGAGCTGGCCGAAGTTCTCGAACCGAAGTTGGCATTCGGTTACGAATACGATTTCGGCAGCACGACCAGCCTGCGCTTGAAGGTGGCCGGCGTCCGGTCGGGCAAGTGGGCCGCCAAGGAGCGCGTGCGCCTGCTGGCCCGCAATCTGCCGCCTGAAGTGGCTTGCGATGCGTGCGGCAAACCCGCCAAGTGGATCGACACCGAGAACGATGTCTTCCAGTGCGCCGCCTGTGCCCGGAAGGGCGACGATGACTACTTGTTGCCCGTGGTCAACTCCCCCCGCATGGGCGTGTGCGCCTACACCGGGACGTAGCCGGGTCCTAGCCCGGCAAAGTTTATTGCTAGTCACCAAAGTAATGTCCTGTAGGCGCAGGCTTTAGCCTGCGGCGGGGCGGATAAACGCGGGCTAAAGCCTGCGGCTACGATTCGAAGACCGGACATTACTTTTGTGACAAGCAATAGCCGCTTGCGGCTTAGCGTGGGCAAGGCAATCCCCGAGCGCTAAGCCGCAATAACCCCAATCATTTCCCATACAACCCCGCGATGCTCGCCGCCTGTTCGCGCTGTTCCAACCAGCCGGTGACTTCGCGAATTTCGCCCAGGAATTTTTCCACTTTCCGGCGCTCTTCCCGGAGCACTTCGACCACCTCGTTGGGCACCTTGGCAAACGCCCCGGTCAGTTCGGACTGCAAGCGTTCTTCCAATTGCCGTTGAAACTCGCCCTGGATGGCCTGCCAGCGTAAGGGCAGGAAAACGCCAATCAGGACGTGCAAGACGACCATGACGAGCAAGGCCACCATGGGCGGCAGCAGCAGATGGCCCCAGGCGAAATCGCGCCCTTCCATGGTGTATTGCCAGAGCAGGATGGTGCCCATGGCGCCGAAACCCAGGATCGGCAGCCAGTCGGCCAAAAAGATCAAGGTGTTTTGCAGCCAGCGCCGCGCCCCGGACGGCCGGGCCCATTCCTGCTCGATCGTGCACAGAGTTTCCGTAAGGGCCTGGGCAAAACGCGCGCGCCAGTCCAACTTGGCGGTGTTCTCCGTCGGCTCGGACAGAAGGTTGACCGGAAAGCCCTGCTGGTCGGCCTCGACGAGCAGGCGATTGGCCAGCGCCCGGCCGCGGGCGTCGAGATGGCGGTCGGCGGCGGCGTTGCTGCACGCCTGCGTGAACGCCGCCAGGTCCCATTCGGCCGGCGTCTGCACCGTCGTGCCCAGCTTGGGCAGAAAGGGAATGCGGTCGCGCAGGGTGCTGCCGGCGTAGCGCATCTTGTTGAACCAGCGCAGATAGGCCCCCATGAGGCCGCGAAAATTCTGCTGCCGCTGCATGGCGAAATGATGCTCAATTTCCTTCTGGTACGGCTCGATGGTGCTGAGCAAGACGGCGGTGCTGGCCTGGGCTTCGTCGCCGAGGGTTTGTCCCCAGGCGGCGCAGGTCTTGGCCGCCGCCTCGGTCAAATCCGGCGGGCAAGCCGCTTGCAGGCCGTCCTGTAATTGCTTGAGCAGCTGGCTGACGCCGCGCGCCTTGATCGCCTCGATTTCCAGCCGGTTCAGGCCCAGCTCCAACCAGTGCACCAGTTCCTGAAATTGCTCGCCCTCGGGCGGGGCGGAGGGGGGAGAGTGGAGAGTGGAGAGTGGAGCGCGGTCTTCATCAGTCGGTTCCACGCTTTGCACTCCACACTCTCCGTTTTGCCGGTCGCCATCACCAGTCTGCCCTTCGCGCTCCGCGCTCCGCGCTCTGCGCTCTGCGCTCCTCTCTCCGCGCTCCGCGCTCCACTCTCCACCCTCCCCGTTTTGCCGGTCCACCCAGAATTGGGCGCAGGTGCGAAACAGGCGAGGGTTCTGGAAACCCTCGGCTTGGAGGTCCGCCAGCAGATCATCGTCGGGGCGCAGACCCTGGGTGGCGGGAAGCTGGCAGCGGTCCCATTTGTTCAGCACGAAAGCGAAGGCTCGCCGCTGGCGGTGCTTGAGGAACAGGTCCCAGCCCAGCTTGTCGTGGTATTTTTCCTGCGAGCCGACGTAGAGCACGATGTCGGCCACCGGCAACAGGGCGTGGAGCTTTTCGCGGTTGGCCAGGTCGTTGCTGTCCAGGTCGGGCGTATCGACGATAATCTTATGGGCCAGGGCCGGCCGGTCGTGCATCATCAGCTTGCAATGCTGCAAGGCCGGATCGAGGCGGTACGGCTGAATGCCTTCGTGATAATAGACCACCGGATCGCGCGTCGTGGGCCGGGCGAAGGACGCCTGGGCGATGGCCCCGCCGGCCAGGGCGTTGAGCAAAGTGGATTTGCCGACCCCCGTGCCGCCCATGAGCATGATGACGAGGAGCGGCTGCTCCATCTGCAAGGCGTCGGCCTGACGGACCAGGTCTTGGGCCAGCCCTTCCAGCGTGGCCCGCGTCAACGTCGTCAGCGGATAGCGGTGTTCCGCCTCCAGCCAGGACCGCAAGCCTTTGCCCAGTTCACGCAAGGCGGGGGACAAGGTTCGCAACAGGGATTCGGATGGAGAAACGTCGGCCATTAAGGTACATTAACTTGAACTAGGGCAAAGAATCTAGGCCAGAGCGTATCCGCTCATCACTTCTTCTGCAGCCGCAGGCCAACCTCCGCCAGGCGCCGGCCGAGTGCCCGGCAAATGACGGCCTCGTGCGCGTCGATCGCCCCCCTGGGTGGTGAAAAGCTCCTGGACCGAATAGGGCAGGGCGGAAACGTTGCCAAACCGAGTGGGGGTCCCGAAGGCGATGGCGCCCGCTTCGCGGAAATCGTCCTGGCTGACGAACGGCACGTCTTTCTGCAGGTCGCGTCCGGCTTTCATGTCCGCACGGGACTCAATCACGTTAGGCGGGATCAATTCGGGGACTTTGCGCAGGACCGGCTCGGCCCCCGGAAATTGGCTCACCCCTTCGGCATCTCGCGCATAATCTCATCCGGCATGTCTACTCCTCGAGCAGTAATGGAAGAAAAACCAGCCCTCATTCCTCCGCTTTGCCCTTACTCGTTTTTTTTTCCGATTGATCCCCTTTTCTCCCAGACCGAGTTCAGAATATTCAGCCGGAGTCAAACCCGCGATGGCGAGGATTTGCCGAAGCTCGGCTTTGCTGAACTTGATTGCTGAATCGCGTAAAGCACGGTCGATAAGCATCTGACGTTCCAGCGCGGGCACCCTGCGGAACTGGGTTGACACCACGATCCCGGAGATGCCGTCGTCGTCGTCCAGACGAATATGATCCGGCTGCAGATTCTGGCGTAGTGCCTGGGTTACTTTTTCTTTGAGGCCCACAGAGTCACTACCCGGTCGATGACCGTTTGTGCCGCATTCAAGAGATCCGAAGAGTTCTTCTTGAGTGCGTTTCCTTTTATCCCTTGAACGGGATCGAGTCGCCTCAGGAACGCCCGCAGACTCGCCTCGGAAGCGAAGCGCAGGTTGTTGTGCCATAGCGCGATGATATCGTTCATGGCGGCACGTAGTCGCAGGCCGAAATCG
>CAZFGM010000032.1:0-14740 GCA_964518515.1 uncultured Alcaligenaceae bacterium
CCGCCCAGCGGCTCACCTGGCCCCAGAAACGGTGGTGGTAGAGGTCCCCCACTTTGAAACGCCAGCGCCACGTGCTGTCCAAACCGACATACAGAACTCGCCCGAAGCCGTATTGATGCTGGACGATCAGCGCCTGCGTGCGTTCGGGGTGATCTTTCGGCCCCTTGCTTGCTTGCAGGTCCTTACTGGCCACGTAGGCCAAGGAAGTGGCCCCTGGCTTGGCCTGGCCGAGGACCCCCCAGTAGTGGCGCGGCAGGTCCGCCCAGCGCTCGGCACTGATCTCCGGCTCCGGGTCCATCTGCAAGAAGGGCGTGGCCCCGCCCGCGGCGGTGAGCGTGACGGGGAAACCGCTGCGCGGACTTACGGCGCGGGGCTCCTGGATCGGCAGCAGCTTGGCCAGGGGATCGACCTCGGCGCCTTGGGGGACCACGAACCCCAGCGGCATGTGCCGCTTGCCCGCGAGCAGGACCAGGGTGCCCCCGCGGTCGGCCACGTAACGTTCCAGCCGCCGCCGGTCGGCGCGCGGGAGTTGTTCGCCAGAAACGTCCCCCAAAATGATGCAGTCGTACTGGGCGAGCGGGTCCTCTTCTTTTCGGGGCGGCAGGTCCAGACGGGGGTTGCCGATCTTCTCCAACTCCGCTTCGGGGATCTGGCCGACGCGCGGCTGCACAAAAACCACCGCCGACACGGTCATCGTCTGGTCGCGGAGCAAGGCGTTGGCCAGGTAATGGTACTCCCAACGCGCGTCGCCCTCGATCAACAAGACCTTGGCTTTATCCTGGACCACGCGGATGACGACGGTTTTATGGTTATTAGCCGTGGTGATCTCCTTGGCGGTGGCATCCGTGGGCCGAACCTTCACTTCGACCGTCTGGATTCCGGCCTGGTCCATGGGAACTTGAAAGCGGACGGTGTAGAAGTGGTCGGCCCCGTCATGCGCGACCTTTTTGACGTGCTCGAGGGGAAGGCCGGGCTGGTGCAGCTCCACCTGGATCTCCTGGGGGGATAGACCGCTGACCTGGAAGCGGACCTCGACGTCGGCTTGGACCTTGTGGAACACATTGGCCGGCGCCTTCACTTCGCTCAAGGCGATATCGGGCGGGGCGCTCTTGCCGCCAAGGGCCACGGGATAAAGCGGCACTTTATGCGCCGCCAGCTCGGTGGCCTGTTTGACGGGCGAAGCGCCCCAGGTGTGTTGGCCGTCGCTGAGGAGGACCACGCCCAGCAGGCGTCCGGGTCCGGCCTCGGCGTGCTGCCGCGCCAGGTCCAGCGGCCGGCCCAGGTCCGTGAATTCGGCCCCCGGCGAAGTCCGGAAAAGGTCGGCGAAATTCTCGGCGGTTGCTGGCCAGGTTTCTTTGTCGAAGCCGACAAGCTCCACTTTGTGATGGCGGGAAAGGGCGTGCACGAGCCCGAGTCCGTCCGACCCAAGAAGCGCGCGGGCCACGTCGCTACGGGTCAGCTTGTCCACCTGCCGGCAAAGTTGGTCGTGTACGGCCTGGCCGGCGATTGCCGGCGGATCGGCTTTCGACCCGTGCTCCTGATAAAGTTTGATCCAGCCTTGCAGTTGGTCCTGCGTGGGAAGTCCGTCAGGAGTTTTGAGCTGGAGAGCGCGGGCCAAACGAATCTTGTCCAGCATCGGCCGCTGCGGGTCAGGCACGTCCATGCTCGCCGACCGATCGACGGCGATCAGAATCCGCCCCGGCAATTCCTCCGTGCTCGACCAGACCAGGACCGGCTGCAAGGCGATCAGCACCCAGAGCGCGGCGATGACCACCAGACGCAGGGAAAGCAGGGCCAGCGCGGTGCGCGCGCGAACCAGGCGCATTTCATAGCGGTACAAGCCCACCACCAAAAGCAACGGGACCAGGCCGAGCAGAACAAGGAGCACGATCTGCCGGAAGCTTTCCAGTTCACCCCAGCGGGGGGATAACATCAGGACCTGATCGCTATCGGGCAGTGGGATGCGGATCATTGGAAAAACTCCCTCTCCTTCGGCGAGCCGGGTTCAGTTACCCCCGGCTGACGCTGGGGGCTCGCCGGCCCTGGCGCCTTCGGCCATTCTGCGGGTAAGCCAGACCTCGACGCACAGCAGCCCCAGCACGCCCATCAGGACGAGCCACCACAGCTCCTCGCTTTGGGAAGAATCTCCCAAGGCGTCGAGGAAGACCTGGAGGTCGTTCTGGTATTGCAACGGAACGACAGCGGCGACCTTGGCGCGATCTTCTTCGCTGCTGAGAGTCAAATCGGATTCACGCGGGTCTTGCCCCGGCGGAGGGTTGGATGGGGCCGCGTGCACGTCGGCCAAATAATAGACCAGCTCATGGGCCCAGACCGGAAACTCCCATACCTTGGCCAGACTCGATCCCCAGGAACCATCCAGCGGCACCGTGCAGAGCAGAACTTTACCTTTCTTGTATGGCTTTTCCACGAGGAACGCATCGCCGGTCGTCAGCAGGGCGGCAGGCGCAACCGCGGGCTGGCCCGCCGTGGTGATTTTCCACCAGCGCGGGAACCGCGCCTGGTCCAACGTGCAATGCGCATGGTCCTTGAATAACTCAAGGGAAGGATGATGGAGCTGTTTGACATCCACTGTGGCGGCGCGGTCCGGCCGGGTCCGGTCGCCCGCGGCGCGGCTCAGCCGTGCCGGCAACCAGCCCCGGCTTCCCCGGTACAGCTCGTCATTGTAAAACGGGGCCGTGCCCTCCACGCGCTCGCCGAGCACCACCAGTACGCCTCCGCCCTGTTCGAGGAAGCGGTCCACCGCCTGTTGTTGCGCTTGGGTCAAGCGCGGAACGTCGGCCAGCACCAGGACGCGCGGCCGGCTGTCCGGCAATTTGGGGTCGAGATTGCCGGTCAAGAGGGCCGGCTCGAACTCGCGCACCGCCACGGTATGGGCCAAGACGGCGGAGGGCCTGGGTGAATCCGGCGCGCGGGCCAGGGCCTGACGCAGGAAGTACGTGCTGCTCTGGGCCGACAGGGTCGGATCGCCGTCCACGAGCAGCACCGGCAGCGACTGGACCACCTCGACGGTCACGTCCTGGCGATTGTCAGCCGGCAACCAGTCCTTGAGAGGAGTCGTTGCACCGCGCTGGGCCGCGGGCGGGTCCGGCTCGACAATCACCGTCACCTGGTGTAAGCCAGGAGTGAGAAAGCGATGCGTGAAGGTCAATGGCACCTGGCCCTGCTCCCTCACCCTGCCCTCTGCCCCCGGGGGAGAGGGGGACGGGGATTCGAGAGGGCCCCTTTCCTGGCCATCCACTTGCAGGCGAATGCGGTAAGGAGGCTCGTAAGGCTGACCCGCCACGGTGATGGCCGTTTTGAACGTGAGCTTTTGTCCCACCCCGGCCACGCGGCGCGGGACACGGAGCGGCTGAAGGGCGTAATTCGGAACCGGCTCTCCCCGCTGGGGGCGCACGTTGACGACCCAGATTCTGGGCTTGGCCGCACCTTCTTCGGCTCCGGCTTGGTCCGCAGCGATGCCCAGCCGGGCGCCAAAGCGCTCCCAGTGGAAGAGGCTGGCCTCGTCGGCCCAGCCGTGGCGGGTGCCATCGCTGAGGAGAATGATGTCGGATCTAGACGACCGGCTTTGGGCGGTCAGGATTTCATGGGCCTGCCGCACGGCCTGGGGCCAATCGCAACCCCCTTGCGGCGGGGGCAAGTGGGCAATCTTGCCACGCGCTCGCTCCAAGTCGTGCGTCGGCTCCGGCACAACGGGCGGCCCCTGCTTGCCTGCCTGGAACAAGGTGACCCGGTCCCCCGGTGCCAGACCATCGAGCAGCCCGGCCGCCCATTCCTTGGCCGCTTCGTGGGGCGTGGGGCTCTTGCCGTCCTCCAGACCCATGCTGGCCGAGCCGTCGAAGATCAGAACGATATCGCGGTTGGACCGGCCCCCCGGCATCGCCAATCCCGTGACATAAGGACCGGCCAGGGCCAGGACCATCAGCCCGAGCAAGCCCATGCGGACCAGCAGCAACAGGAGCTGCTCGATCAGCAGCCGGCGCCGCTTTGGCTTATTGAGGTGCAGGAATTGCATGGCCCCCCAATCCACCACGTCGAAGCGCCGCCGGTTGAGCAGATGAATAACAATGGGAATGGCCAGGCCCGCCAATCCTGCCAGCATCAGGAGGTTGAGAATGCCGAAGCTCATGGTTTTCTGTGTGGTGGTTTGGTGAGTGGTGAATAGTGAATAGTGAGTAGTTTCTACCCAAAAGCCCCTTCGGGCCGTTTTGGCGACAAAAGTTGTCGCAAACCGATAATCAAAAATTGCCAATTACCAATTGCCAATTACCAATTGCCAATTGGAAAAACCTGGTTGGAACCTCTTTCCAAAATTGGAAATTGGCAATTGGCCATTGGCAATTGGCCATTGGCAATTTTTCACATCTGCTCCGAAAGGGGCCATTTCTTCCGGGCAGGGTCCCGGATGAAGCGTTCGCCAGATGCGGCGATATTGTAAGATGGGCTTCCTAGCCCGTCCAGACGGCCTGGGAAGGCCGTCCCACTCACCACTCTACCCCCTGTTCGAGTCAGCGTGGACTCTTCGCTTTGCTGGCGGGGTCCGCTATCTTGCCTTCGGCGGGCTCCTCGTGGCGCTGGTAGATGGGCAGGAAACGATATTCGACGGCCAGGGCCAAGACAAACATGGCGGTGGCGTAGCTGGAGCCGAAGCCGCTGACGGCCCAGGAGCCATCGGTTTCCTGGTTGGCCAAAAGCGCCTGGTGCAAGTGCGGCCGGAATTCGCTCCAGTACTTGCCGCCGAGCTGAAACATCGCTTGTGAGGCATAGTAGAAACCATAACAGAAGTTCCCTTCGTTCCAGCGCTGCGGGTTTTTGAGCAGGTAATCTCCCGCCGCAAGGGCCTCCTTGGTATGGTGGCGGTCCTTGCCGCAAATCTCCAGGCAGACAATCCCGGTTGCGGTACAGGGGAGAGTAAGTCCCGCTCCCCCGGTCATGTAGCAAAATCCCCCCGTGGCGGGATGCCGGCAGCGCTTGACATACTCGACCGCCAGGTCGATGCGCTGGGCAGGCACGTCGCAGCCCAAGTTCTTGGCGGCACGCAAGGCTAACAGCTGCCAGCCGGTCACGCTCATGTCGGCATCGAATCCCTCGACGCGGTAACGCCAGCCGCCGCTGTGAGGGCCAGCCGTCCGCTGGGCCTTGAGGAGCAGAGCCACCGCTGTATCCAAGCGCGGTTTCATCTCCTTGCTCAGCCGGGCGTCGGCCATGCCAAATACCTCGGCGAGCATCATCGTGCAGATGCCGTGATGGTACATCTCGTGGTTGCCGTCCGTGGCGCACAGGCCGTTGGGCTGTTGCATCTTGAGCACCCAGCGCACGCCTTTTTCGACGGTGGGGCCGTACGGCCCCTCTCCGGGAACATGACCCGCCGCCAGGAAGGCCAGGACGGCCAGTCCGGTGACGGCCGGGTTCTTGGCCCCGTTTGCCGACCAACCGCCGTCGGGCTCCTGCGCCTTGTCCAGGTAGGCCAAGGCCTTGGCAATAGCCGCATCGAGGGGGTCCGGTTTCTGGGCGGCAACCGCGCAAGTTGATGGCCCGAGGAAAACGGCCAGGGTAATGGCGATGCCAGGGGTGCGCCAGAAATGGGCGGAGCTTGGTGCGACCATCAGTTCCTCCACAAGGCAGATTGCAAATTGAAAATTGCAAAATGAAAAATGCAAATTGGAAAGATTGCGGAACTATCAGCGAGAAATCTCAAGTAGCAAATAGTTGAAGGCTTCAATTTGCAATTTCATTTGACTCCTGAGGTTCCCCCTGCCAAGCGCTCGAAATAACGCTGAATGATGGCGGCGTATTCCTCGCCATAGCGGGCACGCATATCCTGAACGATCCGGGTTCGCAGTTCGCCGGGCAGTTGGCCCCAGGATTTGCCGGCATACTGGTTCAGGTCTTTGGCGAACATTTGCTGGTCGGGCGTGCCGCCGGCGGCTGCCCCAAGCGGACCAGGGTTAGTGCCCTGTGGATTGCCGGGTCGCTGGGCTGATTGCTTGGCCGCCTGCCGCAAAGACTGGGCGGCTTGCTGCATCGTGGCCTGGGCACCCTGAGTTTGGCCCTTGGCCAATTCGGTTTGGGCCTGGGCGGTCTGCTGCTGGCCGTCCTGCACTGCCCGGCCGGCCTGGGGATTCGCCTGGCCGGCTGGAGTCCCTTTGGGGGCAATCTGATTGGCGGTGTGCATGGCTTGATGCGCGACCATGTCGAGATTCTGCGCGGCGCGCTCCTGGGCCTGCTGCGCCAGGGGCTTGGCGGCTTGGCGGGCTTGCTGCATGGCGGCCTGGGCACTTTGCGCGAGGTTGACGCCAATCTGGGCCGACTGCTTGGCCACGGGCGGAAGATCGGCCATCCGGGCCAGCTTGGCCAATTCGCCGGCCAGCTCGCCGGTTTCCTTTTGCAGCGCCTCCTGGGGCGACTGCTTCGCAGGCTTGGAGGCATCAGCCTTCTTCGGGTCCAGCGGGATCAAGGCGCGTTGGGCTTTGGCCAGCGCGCGGGCCATTTCCGCCAACTTGCGGGCCTGGGCCGCTCGCGCCGCCGCCACGGCATTGCGAAACAGCGGGCTCTGCTCGGCCAGCCGCTGCGCTGCGGCGGCGACTTGTTCCTGCTCGGCCCGCAGCCCTTTCAGAAAGTCTTGCACCCGCGGCTGGCGCAGGTCTCGGTCGGCAAGGTCGGCGGCCCGCCGGCCCAAGTCGGCCTGGCGCTGGGCCAGCTTCTCCATGTGCAGGGCAGCGAGCCGATTCTGGGCCGCTTGCTCGTTTATTTGTTGTAAATCTTCCAGGCGCTTGAGGGCCGAAGCCAATTCCTCGTCGGCTTTGTGGAGTTGTTGGTCACGAGCGGCCGCCTGCGCCTTTTTATCCTGGGCACGGCGCAGGGCCTGATCGCTACGGGCCAGTTCTCCCTCGGCCAGGCCAAGGGCGCGATCGGCCACGTCCAGAAGCGGCGCACGCACCGCCTCCTTGGCAAGCTCAAACAGGTCGCGGACAATCCCGCTGTTCTCCCGGAGTGCCTCGCCCAGGGCACGGGTTTGCTGGGGCGCTAAGGCTGGCGCGATCTTGGCCGCCTTGCGCACCTGGGCCAACTGCGCCCGCTCGCCGTGAAGCCGCTGCCGGATGGCCTCGATCTGCCGCTTGATCTTGTCGCGCTCGGCGAGAATTTCCTGCTTCGGCACCGGCTCAGCGGACCAGTTGATGCGCACCACGATCCACCGGTCCTTACCCTCGGTTCGCTCCGGGTAGTAAATGAACTGCGATCCCAGGTCGTGCTCCGGCACGGCTTTTCCGTCCAGGCTCTTGAAACTTCCCTTGGCGATCCGGCGGTTATCGGCCGCCCGGATGCGGTAGCGCAGGACGTCGCCGTGCTGGACTTTGCCTGCCAGCTCGAAGAGATATTCCGCCGAGCCGCTGACGGCGCCTTTGGCTTGGAAAATCGTGTCCAAGCGGGACTGGCCGTCATTGATGCGGTACTCCAACTCGGCCCGGTCCACACCGACCTTGTCCTCGACGCCGACTTTGAGCGGCAGCGTGTCGTTGGGGGCAACCTGAGTGTCGGCACTGGCTTGGAGGCCCAGCGTTGCCGACTGAAGCAATGCCAAAGCCCGGTGCAGCTCCACCATCTCCACCTGTCCCACGACCCGCGGCGGCTCCGCGAAGGAAGGAGGGCCGTCGCCCCAGACGGTGACAGCGAGCAGATCGTATGCGGTAGTGATGTTGTGCTCCGCCTCAAGGAAAAGTTTCACCACGTAGTTTCCTGGGGCCAGCGCCGGCAGCTCTGCGGATGCTTCTTTGCCAGCGGCCAAAAGTCGCACGGGAACAGTCTTCGTATCCGATTCCCTGGCGATCACCGCCAGCGCGGTTGCCTGTGCCGGCCGGTTGAAGCGAAAGTCCAGCCGGACCCGGCTGTATTCCAGGACGGAAAGTTCCGTGGGCGCCGACAAGGTTTGCTCCGGGTGGAAAACCTCGTTCACGTAACTCGGGGGCGTGACCCGGCACATCGGGCTGCCCGGAACCAGCTTGACCGGCTCAACCGCCGTGACCTGGTACCAGTCACTCACCGCCCGGCCCGACTCTACCTGGTAGGTCATATTGCCGGCAATTTTGAAGGTATGCGTGAAGCTGCCTGGGGCCTGACTTGGCATCGGCACACGGCGAACCTGGCCGGCCGTGTCGCTCAGGACGAGGGAGCACGTCTCGGGCAAGGCGGTATGCTCATCGCGGCCCACGATCCGAGCCGATACCGTCAGAAATCGGTCCACGGCCACGACCTGATCCCCCGGTTCGACGTGCACGGTATAAGGGTCCGCGGGAAACCAGGCCAACAGCAACCGCCGGCCGAAGTCGCCGTATTCCTTGCCTTGAACCAGGGCGGGGAGCAAGGCCAGCACGGCAGCCCAAATACACGCTCCTACCAGGAAAACGATGGTGCGGACAGAAAAGGCCCGGCCGAATGCCAGCGGCCGAGCACGCGCGTCGGTTTCCTTCAGCAGCAGCGCGATCAGACCAGGTGAGCCATGAGCTGCCCGCGGCTTGCCGGCCATCGCGACACTACTCAGCAGGCGCTCGCCCAATTCGGGATAGCGGTTCTCGATGACCGCCGCCAGGGTTTCCGGGGAAATTCGCCGGCATAACGGCATGATGAGGGACAGCAGAACGGTCGTGATGCCCAAGCCCAACATGCCGGCCAGGACTACGGCCAAGGCCTCGTCGGACAAGTTAAACCAGCGATCGGCGACAAAGGCGGTCAAAAAAGAAAGGAGGATGACCAGGACCAGGCAGCACATGCCGCGGAGGATGCGCAGAAGGCGGATGCGCTGTACGAGGGCGGAAAGTTTCGTGCGCAGGGCAACAGGTAGATCGTTCATGAAGCCCCCCTGGCTGGATTACCTTACCTTTCACCGTTAATCTATGTTACTGCGCAAGGTAGGTTAATCTAGCTTCCGGATTTGGGCTGACAATACCCTTGGGCTTTCCAGTCAAGCGAAGGATCAAGCGTTGTCGTGGTATCGGCAGGCATTGCAAGAAAAGGGGGTCGGGAGTTTTTCACCGCCAAAATGGAGACTGTAGCAAAAAAATCGGGAGAGAGGATCGTTAAGCGGTTGTATTCCAACCCCGTTGTGAACGGGGCTGAAACCTTACTTCAACCGACTTCTTTGCTACAGTCTCCCCAAATGTGGGTTTTTTACAGGGCCCACAACACTCCCTTTTTTAAAGGCCGCCGGCGGTGGTTACAGGGTTTTCAGATATTCGATCACCGCCCGGCGTTGGTCTTGGGTGAAGTGGTCGCCGAAGGTGTGGCCGGCGTTGCCGCGGCCGGGCTGGCTGGTGTCGTAGACTTTGCGGCGCTGGTAGGCGGGCAGTGCGGGATCGGCACCGCGCTCCAGGACCTGAATCTTCCAGCCGATTTTGACCCGATCGTAGTCCTCCATGCCGGTGCGGAAGGAGCGGGTGAAAATCTTGGGGCGCGTTTTCGAATGGAGCACATCATACAGGGTCGGCGCCGAGCCGTTATGGAAATACGGCGCCGTGGCCCAGACGCCGTCGAGCGGCGGCGCCTGGTAGCCCGCTGTCAGGGTGGCCGGATAACTTGCCTTGCCGTCCTTGTCCTTGGCGAACCAGGTCTTGTTGTAATGCGCGCCGAACTTGGCGGAAATGCCATCGAAGCGGGTGCGATCGGTGCCGATATCCTTGAGCGGCACGATCTTGTTGGGGTAGGTCCACTCGTCGCCGTAGGTCCCGTGGCATTTGGCGCAGGATTTGAGAAATAATTTTTCTCCCTGGCTCGCCAGGTTCTTGTCGATGGCGAAGGGGTACTTGGGCGGCTGCAGGGTCATGAGGTAGGCGAAAATATCTGCGAAAGTCGCTTCTTCTTTTTTCAACGTTTCCAGGGTTACCGTCGGCACCAGCATGAATTGCATGAGCGAGCGCACCGAGCGGGCGTGGCCGCCGCCGGTGTGGTACATGGTTTTCTTCTTTTTCAAGAGCCACCAGGCGGGAACGTCCTCGCATAGATTGTGGCGCAACTCCAGGTCGTGCGGCGGGGTGCGCAAGCGCAGATCGGCATCGCGGAACGAGAACAGGTAGACGGCCATGGAGCCGGCTTCCGAAGTGCCACGCGCGTTGCTGAAGGGGAACGGCGTTTTGCCGCCGGTGCCGCTGGCCTTGCCCAACTCCTCGAAAAACGCCTGCACGTCCAGCGAGCTGTTGCCTAGACCGATATAGCTTTTCCCGAAGATGGAGCTGCCGTGGCAGAGCATGCAGTCGGTGGTCAGACCCTTGCCGAACAGATTGGTTCCGTGCCGCAGTCCCATGGGTAATTCGCCTTTGGGATAGGGAGCGGGATGCAAGCCGTAGCGGTCGCGGAAGGCTTGGGCGTAATCCTTGGGAGCTTCCTTGACGCCCCAGGAGCGCCAGGCGTTGTCGTAGGCGCTGGCGAGCCACATGGCCGGCGTGAAGGCCCGCTCTTCGAGGGCTTTCTTGCCGCGCGCGGCGGGAGAAGGTTCCTGGGCCGATGCCGGCGAAAAGAAAACTGCGGTCAAGACCAATCCGGGCATCCAAAAACGCTTGGTCATGGGGGCACTCCGAGCTTGGTTGTTCAATATTCTAAATCAACCGCGGAAGGGAAGCGAGATTAACTTCAGGTCGAAAACTCGCCTGCGGGGTTGCCATTTACGAAGATTTGCTCTTGATTTTTTTCCGCGGGGCAATTACACCCTTCCCGTTTGTCCCTGATCCCTGAATGAAGGTGCCAAAATGCGCCCTGCCACTTTTCTGCTTGGGTGTACCTTGCTGCCGGGATGCACCTCTCGTTTCCCCATCGTAACCGGAAATCGACCCCAGGTCCATTGATAATATAAACAGCCTACTTCCTTGCACTTGTCGGCCAAGATCCTCCGACCGAGCCGAAGTGCCGGATAACTTCCGCGAAATCGGCTGCACGCGGGTCCGGCATAAATGGCTGCAATGACTTATCCAGGTAGAGGCAACCAAGGTCGGCGGCGGGCAATTGACCAAACCAGGCTTCTGCCTGGTCCACCGCTTTCATCCAAGATTCTTTCAAGTCCACCAACCGCAGCGGGCGGCTTGTTCGCTCGCCGGCCAGTTCCTCGTCCCGGAACCGTAGGTGACGCCGGGCGAATTCGAGCAGAGACCAGGGAGTAAAACCCTGATCCTTTCCACAGGCAGCCCAGGACATCGCGCCCAGGCCCAGATACGTCTCGTGGAGATAAAGAATATCCACAAAATCGCGGATTTCCGAGCGGCCTGCCAAGGCCAGTATCTTGTTCGTCGCCAGGTCGGCCGGGTGAAGACAGTAGCCGAACTCCGCATCCGCCTGAACCGGAAAGAAGCGGAACGGCGAATCGACGCCCCAGTCCAGCCGGAGTTCCTCGTTTCCTTTACAGATGCGTGCCCGGCGAAGAAAAGGTTGCTGCGTCAACCAATCCAGGGCAAAGCCCTGCCGGCTTAGAAGCGCGGCATCGGCTTGGGCGCAAGCGGCAACCAGCTCGGCCTGGTCATGAAATACGTCGAGGTCGGCTGAAAACCGGGGACTGCCAGGCGCGCGATTGATTACCGCTCCGCCGGCGATGTGACTGGCCGGCGTACGCCCGGCGGCCAGGTGCCGCAAAACCTCTTTCTGAATAGACGTGAGCGGCATCATTCCTCCAACAGCTGGGCGGCAGCCAACATGCCAGCGCGATCCCCATGCTTCCGCAGGCCGCTGACGAGCAACGGAATGGTGGATTCGGTGATTTCCAAGTCCGGCCTCAAGTGCCAAAAGCAGCGTGCGTAGTAAGCGCGAAATAGCTCTTGGGCCAGTTTGAGTTTTTTCGCTCTTTGTTGTTCTTCGCTGGCCGGTTTCATGGCACGCCGTCCTTGTCCCGATTTATCCCCAAGATTCGGGCGGAGATCTTATTATATTTGCTCCGCACTCTCGGAAGAGCAAGTTCCTCGCTTCTCTCGAATAATAAGGAGGAGTTTTATTCTTTCCCCGCCGCTTGAAAGACTTGGCAGCGGGCTTGCGGCGGAAAAGATTTTTCGGTACGTTAACATTTTTACCCGCCGGGATGCTTTTTCATGCCCCACCGCCCGCTGGCCCCGTCCGAGATCGATGTGGTGACGCAGCACAACGTCCGGGCGGAGAGCCTGTTTTCGGCGTTCAACGGCATCTATTTAGGGTTGGCCCTTTTTGCCGCGCCGGTGGTGGCGGTCACCGCCTATGAAGCCACGCCGCTGGAGCTGACCATCCTGGTCAGCGCCTTTCCGGTGGGCGCTTTTCTCGGGCCTTTGTGGGCATTTCTGGGCCGGTGCTGGGGCATGCAAAAGCTGGTGACGCAGATGGCCATCTGGGCCAACCTGCCGCTCTTTGCCGTCTTCTGGCTCGAGCGGACCGACGCCGCCCTGTTCACCGCCCTGATCACCCTCAGCCAGCTCCTCAACTCGGCCATGCGCATGGGCCAGTCGAGCCTGTACCGCGTCATGTATGCCAAGGAAATCCGCGGCCGCGTCCTCGGCCGGCTGACGTTCTGGTCGTATCTGACCATGGTGCCGAGCATCCTGGTCACCGGCTGGCTGTTGGACAAGAGCGCGGACATGTGCCGCGTGCTCTATCCCCTGGCCGGACTGTGCGGCCTGATCGGCTGCTGGTATTACGGCATGTTGCATGTCCCCCGCGAAAACCTGCCCGCGCTTCCCCAGCCCAGCTTCCGGGCAAGTGTCCGCGGCGTGCAGCGCGTCATCGCCCAGGACCGGGCCTATCTGCTCTTTCAGTTCGCCTTTTTCCTGTCCGGGTCGGCGTTCTTCATGTCCACGCACATCATCCTGCTGTTGACGCGCGACCAGTTCGGCTTCGGAGCGTTTGAACTTTCGTTGTGGCTGTCGGTGGTGCCGCAAACCTTGCTGGCCCTGGGTTCGCCGACGTGGGGGCGGATTCTCGATCGCTGCGGCATTGTCCGCTGCCGGCTACTCATCTCGCTCCTCATGACCGGCTACCTGGCGAGCTACCTGGGCGGTATTGTCCTGGGCCTGGTCCCCCTCATTTACCTGGGCAGCATCTTGCAAGGCATGTCCAACGGCGGCGGCCAGTTGACCTGGTCGCTGGCCTCGAGCCATTTTGCACCGCGCCTCGAAGACGTTCCGTTGTATAATGGCATTCACTTCGTGCTTAACGGCATTCGCGGACTGGTGATGCCCTGGGTCGGGTCGATCCTGTGGGTGACGGCCAGCGGGCCGTTCGCGATCCTGTCGGCCACGCTGGTGTCCCTGGGCAGCATCCCCATTGTTTTGCGGGCGCTCGGACTGGAACAGGGCCAGGCGGACAAGGCCGTACTGCGGGTGGTGGGCGCGGAAGCGGCGGAGAAATCCGCGGGGTAAACTACCCCCGAGGCTCGAAGACTCGCCTCGGGGCTTGGACGCTTTGTAGGACGGTTTTGCAAACCGTCCGGTTGTCGTGGACGGTTTGCAAAACCGTCCTACCGATGTGAAAACTCGCCTCGAGGTAAAGACGGAACTGAGGAGGCTTCCCATGAACATTCGCACCTTTCAACCGGGTGATGAAGCCCTGCAAGTAGCAATCTACAACGAAGCGGCGGCGGACCTGCCCAAGTTCAAGCCGGCTACTCTAGTGGAAGTCCAGCGCCGCACCCGCGGCCGCGATTTCGACCCGGCCATGCGCTTTGTCGCCGAGGAAAACGGCCAGGCCGTGGCCTATGGCAACTTCAACCCCAACGGCCGGGTCAGCTATCCCTGGTGCAAGAAGGGCCAAGAACGGCTGGCGGACCCGCTGTTTCAGCACATGATCGGGGCCATGAAACAGCGCGGCTTGCGCCACGCCTTCGCTGCTTACCGGGGTGACTGGCCGACCGTCCGCGATTTCTTTTTGCGCCAGGGTTTTCGCCTGGCCCGCGAGATGGTGAATTACCTCATCGACCTGTTGGACATGCCGACACGACCCGCCCGGCCCAGCAGCCAGATCACGCCCCTGACGCGCGAAGACATCCCGGCCATCTTGAACATGATTCCCGAGGCCCTGCGCGTGCGCCGGCCGCAAGAGCTGGAAGACCACCTGTTTCGCAATCCGTATTTCCCTCCCGAGGCGGCGTTTGTGTTGCGCAGCCGGTCCGGAGAGGCGCCGGCCGGCGTGGGCCTGTTGATTGTCGAGCCGACCTATGCCGATCCGCGCCAGGTGGATTCGAACATGCCCTGTTTTCGACTCGGCGCTTTCGGCACGGAAGGAATGCAAACGAAGCGCATCAAGGGCATGTTCAGTTTTCTGGCCGGGAAGGATCGCGTTTCCCCTCTGGGTTTGGATTTGCTGGGCCAAGCGACTTTACAGTTGCAGGACTCGGACGACATCGATGTGCTGGCGGCCCAGGCTCCGTCCGACGTGCCGGTGCTGTTGCAGTTTTATGACCGCAACTTCCGCCGCCAGGGCAGTTTTCCGGTGTTCGAACGCGATTTGACCTGATCTTGTTGATGTATAGCGCTCGCAGAATCTTTTCTGTTGTTTCCGAACGGTGCACGACATGGTTGGCTAACCACAGAGACACAGAGAGCACAGAGAAGACAGGAATTAAAAACTCTTGAATCATGCCTATTGTTTTTTCTCTGTGATCTCTGTGTCTCTGTGGTTATCCTTTCTCCGTGTCGTGCGCCGGTGTCCGAATACTCAGAGGCCGAGGGACCCACCCATGCCATTCGCCTCCGCCTGCACGACACACGCGCAACCGTTGAAGGCCTTT
>CAZFGM010000032.1:14840-16482 GCA_964518515.1 uncultured Alcaligenaceae bacterium
ACCCATGCCATTCGCCTCCGCCTGCACGACACACGCGCAACCGTTGAAGGCCTTTGAGGAGGTCGCCGGCCAGGCTTTGGCTATTCTCCAAGGTCAGGCGGACCTGGCTTTTTTGTTTTATTCCGCCCATCATGCGGAGGCCGCCGCGGAGCTGGCCCGCAAAGCCCATCAACAAATTGGGGCGCGCTGCTTGCTCGGCTGTCCCGGCGAGGCTATCGTCGGCAACGACCGCGAATTCGAGAACGGCCCCGCCATGAGCCTGTGGTTGGGACGCTGGTCCGGGCCGGTGAACCTGACGCCGTTTCACCTGACCCTGGAACAGACCTCCGAAGGACCCAGCCTTTTGGGCTGGCCCGACTTGGTCGGCATCGACCCGAAACAGTCCTTTCTCCTGGTGCTGGCCGACCCGTTCACTTTTCCCATCGACGACTTTTTGCGGCAAATCAACGAAGACCATCCGGGGCTGCGCGTCATGGGCGGCATGGCCAGCGGCGGCCGCCAGCCGGGGCAAAACCCCATGGTATATGGCTCGAGCTGTGTTCAGGACGGGGCCGTGGGAGTGCTGGTCCAGGGCCCCCTGCGCGTTCGCAGCGTGGTGTCGCAGGGTTGCCGGCCCATCGGCCGGCCACTTATCATTACCCGCGCCCAGGACAACATTATCATCGAGTTGGGAGGCAAGCCCGCCCTGCTCTCTTTGCAAGAGCTTTGGAACGAGTTGAGCGCGCGCGATCAGGACCTGGTCCGTCAAGGGTTGCACATCGGCCGGGTCCTCAACGAATACCAGGAATCGTTCCAGCGCGGCGACTTCCTGGTCCGCAACGTCATCGGCATGGACCGGGACAGCGGCGCCGTGGCCATCACCGAGCGCGTGCGCGTGGGCCAGACGGTGCAGTTCCACGTGCGCGACGCCGACACCGCCGCTGAAGATCTGCACGAGCTCTTGCGGCTGGACTTGCGCGGTCACCAAGGAAAGCCGGCGGGAGCTCTGCTCTTCACCTGCAACGGCCGGGGCACGCGCTTATTCGACAAGCCGCACCACGACGCCCGCGCCGTGCTGGCCGAGACGGGCATCGGCGCCCTGGCCGGCTTTTTCGCCATGGGCGAGCTCGGCCCGGTCGGCGGGCAGAATTTCATCCACGGCTTTACGGCCAGCGTGGTGCTGTTTGAGGAGGGGTGATAGGGAGAAGGCCGAAAAATCTCAGGAATCTTGGTATTATATGGGAAATCGCCTCTCAATACTTTCACCAAAAAAGGAAACCTCATGGGACGGGTCAAGGAGTACATCGAAGTCAAGGGCCGCCAATGTTGGACCCTTTTTGACACGGGGGCACGAAATACCTACATCGTTCCCGAAGTGGCTTCTCTGCTGGCCACGTCCCACTTAGCCAAGCCTTTTCGCTCGGCCTTGGGAGGAAAAGTGCGGGAAGCCAACCAGGCGGCGGTTCTCGACGCGGAAGTGCAGGGCTGCAAGGTTTCCACCCATGCCATGGTGATTGACGAAATCGGCAACGACGAAGAAGGTAAGCCGATTGAAGTTTTGTTCGGGGCTTTAGCCATGCAGCAATGGGGCATTCGTCCCTTGCCAGACCAGGAACACCTGGATATGTCCCATTACTCCAAGGAGTTCCTGGAGTTTTAATTC
>CAZFGM010000032.1:16582-20344 GCA_964518515.1 uncultured Alcaligenaceae bacterium
ACCTTGCCGGTCGCCAGTTCCACGGTGACCGTTTTGCCCCACGCGAGGCGGATCACCAGGTTGTTGCCGGCCAGGCGAAAATCGGCCTTACCCGACCAATGACGCGACGAGACGGTGCGCATCACGTTCTTGTCAATCTCATCCTTGGCCAGAAAATCCTCGAGCTGGAAATCGCGAATGACCTTGCCCTTGTCCCCGTAAATGACCAGGGAATGGGCGAAGCCGAGGGTGCCGTAGGTGTCAATGGTGACCACGAACTTGCCGCCGTCGGGAACGATCGCCTGGTGGGGCGTGTTGACGAGCTTGGCCTGCCAGATCACTTTCTCCTTTCCCTCGGCGTCGAGCGTAAACAGCACGCCCTGGCTGGGTCCGCCGAATTTGGGGTTGAGGACCTTGAAGCCGTGCAGGCCATACTTGGAGGCGAAAACCCGCGGCGTGGGTTTCGCCCACGAATCGGCCCAGAGAACAGATGCGGATACCAAAACGGTGGCCAGGACGAATATCTTGTGTCGGTTCATGGAAGCTCCTCTAAATACTCCAGTAGGTCAGGCTTTCCAGCCTGACCCCGAGTTTGGGCAAGTTGCGTCAGCCTGGGAAGGCTGACCTACAACCAATTACCGCTTGCGGCCCAGGTCGCGCTAGGCCGCAAGCGGCAAAAACAAACCGGATTAAAACGGATTAAAACGGCAACCCCAGCGACGACCGCGATTCCAGCCGCACTTTCTTGCCGTCATCCGTCGTCACGGAAATGTTGGGGAACAGGTGGCGCGTCACCTCCTGGGCGTGAGGAATGAGGGTAACGTCGAACTGCGGGGCTGCCGGCAAAAACTGGCTCGTCACGCCGTTCAGCAAGGTCATGGCGGTCGGCGTCAGCGACAACAGGAATTTGACCGTCGGCCGCGGGTCGGACATGGACAGACTGACGAATTCCTTGGGGAACGGCGCCAGATACTTGCCGAGTTTTTTCTGCACGTCATAGGCAGGCAATTCGCCGGCGTCGCGCAAAATATGGCCCTTGACCGGTTGCGGGTAGTTGCTGACGATCAACCAGCCCTTGTGAATGGCGAAAGTCGGCACGGTGAAATTGAACGGGCCGCCGATGTGGACCTCGAGCAATTCCACCTCGCGGTAAATCTTTTTCTTGAGGGCCACGTTCACTCCCGGCAGGTTGTTCAAGCCCTTGACGACGCCCTCCAGGGAAGCGCGCAATTTCTTGGCGTCCTTGACGGTGATCATGGTCACGGCCCCCAGGCCGAGCGGCCCGTCGCCGGGGGAATTGTAATTCACCATCGTGTCCCCCAGGGAAGCGAGCAGGTCGTCGCGGAATTTCACGCCGACGATCCCTTCAGCCTGCTTGATGAATTCCTTGACTTTGTCCGCTTCGTTAGGGGCGAAGATCTTGACGGCGGCCTCGACGGTCGGCACCAGGACGTCGTACATGCCGGCCAGGTCGATGCTGGAGATGGAAAAGCTGGTCAAATCGGTAGGCAGGGGCGGCAGATCGGCCAGCTTGACGGTTTTTTGGCTGGCCAGCTTCAACAGACCCTTGCGCGGTCCGGGCGTGGACAGCTCGACCAGGCCGCGTTCGGCCGGCCCGTCGAAGCCGGAATAAAACGTCAGGCTTCGGATGCCGTCCAGGCCCAGTTCGTCGATGAGCTTGCTCACGTCGGGGCTGATGGTCTTGACCACCTTGGTCAGGCCGGCAAAGTCGAGGTAGCCGCGGCACCAGGTGGGGAATTCCTTGAAGCCGGCGACTTCCTTGTAGCGGGCGTTGCCGGCCAGGGTCTTGACCGACCCCTTGGCGATTTTCACGGGGCTGTTCGTGCCGATAACCAGGACCGCGTCGCCGGCCTCGTTCCACCAGCCGATATGAAGGTCTTTCTCGGGTTCCACATGGAACACGGTTCGCTTGCCGACCTTGGTTTCTTTCACGTCCATGCCGCTCATGTCGAACGCTTTTTTCACCAGGGGCAGCAGCGGCCCGTCGCCGCTTTTGGGCAACAGCAGCGTGGCCTGAACGTCCGGCGGCTTGATACTTTTCAACTCGACGCCGAGCACGATGCCGTTCTTGCCGACGCCTTCGATAATCTTGCCGACGTCTTTAACCACCTGGGCGGCCTGCGGATCGAAAGCGCCGACCACGCCGTCGATCTGCTGGCCGACATAAGTGCCAAGGCCGGCCAGGAACTTGCCGGTATCGCCCTTGAGCAGTTTGCCGCACGCGGTCTTGTCGAAGTCCGCGCGATGACCGTCGAAGCCGTCCCAGCGAAAATACAGCTGGCTGCCCGCGGGCAGATATTTTTCCGACCCGAGCTGGGCCCAGGCGACACTCGGAACGGCCAGCACCAGCATCGCCAACATACAGCGCCGCACCATGGGGGATCTCCTTCCTTTGGTTGCGAAATCGAGAAGGGGTTCAAGTGGTGCTTAGTATGGCCGGGGGAAGAAGGCTTGACAAGGGGGCAGGCAAGACTTTGCTGGATGGAAGGGGGAGAGGCAAATTGCAATTCTCTACTGTGTCGCACCGTCCGCGGCAGTGTAGGGCGGCTGGATCAGTGATACACTGCCCCGCTGCCGACGGGCCTGGTCCCTGCGAATTCGATGGCTTGTGCGGCGAAGACTCTAGCGTAATCCGGGAAACCAATGGCGTCGTAAGCGATTGCGCGCTCGCGTGCCAGCGAAGCGGCTTGGAAGGTAGGGGCACAGAGCCGCAAGTAATGCAAGATTCGGTGCCACTCTTTCGACTTGATTGCCGCCAACAATTCCTCCTGTTCGGTCGCGGCAACCTCTTCGGGCGTCTTGCGCCCCTTGGGCGGCGGTTCACCCTTTCGGCGAATCCAGCTCAGGTCCGAAGCCATGCCACGGAGACTTCGCTGCTGAACATCATCGAGTTGTGTCCAAAGTTTTTCCAGCCGATCTTCGGCCTCGCCAATCTCGAGTGAGTCTTCCTTCCCGTCCAATAATAGGTGATGACAACGGAGTTCCAAATCCGCGTACTCAAGAAATGCCGCATCAATCGTCGGATCGAAGTCAGACATAATCGTTAGCTCTCGTCGTTCACCCAGTTTGGTCGGGTCGCGGCCAGATCGGCCTGATACTGCGACAACGGAACAGTTGCCACGGGCCGAATAACACCTGCACGTTTGTTTCCCGCTTTCAATATCATCTCGAGCCCAGGCGCGATATCGCCTTCCACAAATTGGTTCAAACCGTTTCCGTGGACGTAAACCGCCATATTCTTTCCCCTCGCACCATTCACCCCATCGTTAAGGTGTTCAGGGATTAGATGCCCCGGCAACGTTCTCCAATCCGCGCTGACCGACAGTCCTTTGTCGTTCGAGACGACATCGCCATTCACATCTCCCGGCGGGCTCAAATCCACATCGGCATAAGGGCCGGTCGGTCTGACGCCCAGACATTTTGCTTTGGTCCCAACCAACGGAAGTCCATCCGCATCCTTGATCATCGGACGTACGATTCGGGCCACGGGCAAATTTCTCCGTACGAGGGGGTATCACGCTTGGGTGAATCATACTACCTCGACCACTCAACGACCTCCAGCGCCCTGATCACCTCTGCCCCGGTCAGCGCCGGAAGTTTGCCGCTCATGCCGGGACCCTCACGCGCTGCACGCCGACAAACTCCAAACCCTCGGTGGACTCGACCTCCAGGCACAGGGCGATCGCTTCCCGCACTCGGTCCATGAGTTCGTCGAGCGACCGGGCCTGGGAATGACAACCCGGTAGGGACGGGACGCGACGA
>CAZFGM010000033.1:0-20285 GCA_964518515.1 uncultured Alcaligenaceae bacterium
TCCTTCTATGCCGATCAGAAGGCGGCGGAAAACGACACCACTCAGCAAGTCGCCCGGCAATATAAGATCCCGGTTTTCAAAAGCATCGCCGAAGCCCTGACCCTGGGCGGCAAAAAGCTGGCCGTCGATGCCGTCTTGTCCATCGGCGAGCACGGCGAATATCCGGTCAACAAGCTGGGCCAGACGGAATATCCGCGCAAGCGGTTTTTCGACGAAAGCGTCGCGGTCATGCGCCGCTCGGGCCGGGCGGTCCCCCTATTCAACGACAAGCACCTGTCCTACCGTTGGGACTGGGCCCGCGCGATGTATGACAAGATTCCGTTCATGGCGGGCAGCTCGGTGCCGCTGGCCCAGCGGCGGCCGGCATTGGAAATCCCCGCCGGCTCGAATTTCGAGGAAGCGGTGTCGATCCACGGCGGCGGCGTGGAATCGTATGACTTTCACGGCCTGGAGGTCCTGCAATCGCTGGTCGAGTTCCGCCAAGGCGGCGAGACCGGCGTGGCCAGCATCGAGTTCCTGGCGGGCGACGCCCTGTTCCAGGCGGCACGGCAAGGCCGCTGGTCGTTGCCCCTCGCCGAGGCGGCCATGGCCGCCGAGTTCGGCAAGGAAGCGCCCGATATCCGTAAACCGATCAAGGGCCAAAAACCGATCGAGCCGCACGGCCTGTTGCTTACCTATCGCGACGGCTTCAAAGCCACCGTTCTCAAGATCGGCGCCAGCTCGATCCGCTGGAACTTCGCCTGCAAGCTGGCCAAGGACGACCGCCTGTACGCCACGCGCTTTTACGTCGGCCCATGGGGCAATCGCAATCTGTTCATGGCCCTGGCGCACGCCATCCAGGACCATTTCGTGAATCGCCGGTCGCCTTACCCGGTGGAGCGCACCCTGCTGACGACGGGTCTGGTGGAAGCGGCCATGCGTTCGCGGGCGGAAAAGCGCCGCCTGCCGACGCCGCACCTGAACATCGCCTACGCCGCCCGCGATTTCCGGGCCTTCCGCGAAATGGGGGGGTCGTGGAAAATCCTGGAAGGACGCCTGGAGCCGAAAGTGGTCAATCCGACCGGGGAAAAATAACGCCGCGCTGACGGCGGCATGACCCGCGCGCGGATGCAGACTTGGTAATCTGCACCCGCCCTGGGAAGAAAACCACGTCGCTTACGGAGTTGCCGGGGCCGGCATGAAAGCCACACGTTTGGGCGATTTACCAACCTGGGCCTTGCCCAGTGACCGGATCTTTCCCTTTGCGGAAACCTCCACGCGTTGCAACGTGCCGTCGCCGATATTGCTGAACAGGACGTGGACCTGGCTTTCCGTACCGGGTAATGGCATCACGAGCAAGAAGGTGACTTAGTGGTTTTGCCGGCAACAGGTGGGAGCAATGGCCACGGCCGGATCACCCACGGCGGCGGCAAGGTCGGCCTGAGCCTGCCTCGCCTCAAACAGGGCATCCATGTATCCCGCGCGCGCCTTGAGCAGCTTGCGGCGGAAATCCACCAGTCGAGAAAGATCCACTGCTGGATCTTGCTTGGCATAAAGTCGTTCGAGCTCTTTCAGGCCGGCCTGCAGGTCCGGCAGAATCTTGTCCTGATAGGTCTTGAGGCCCGCACTGGCTTCGTCAAGGCGGGCTAAAGCTTGTTGTACATCTTGGCAGATCGTGACCTCGGCCTGCCGGACCTCCAAAGCTCCCTTGGCGACCTCGGCCTTGCGCTGAAGGATCTCTCCTTGATGCCTGTTAAGAACAGGCAGTGGCAGAGTGAAATGGACACCAATTTCGCTGATTCTTGCCGGATCATACACATAGGCAGGGCCGACCGTCGCATGGCCGAAGCGATTGGCGATCTCAAGGCGAAGGCGCGCCTCGGCCTCGCCTACTGCGCTCTGGCGGGCGTGGAGGTCCGCTCTTTTTTCGAGAGCCGCTTGTGTGAGGGTCGTGATGTCCCATCCGGCGAAAGCCATTTCCAGCGAACCTTGGGGTTCAGCAGTCCCATCGATCATACCCAGAGCACGTTTCAGATCGAAGCGGGCCATGGTCAGGAGTGCGCGGCCTGTACTTAGCTGAGCACGGGCGTCATGGACCTCGGCACGAGCCACGATCGCATCCGCGCCGCGCAGTTTGCCCTGGTCGATCAACTTGCTGATGTCGCGAGCTGCGGCCTCGTTGAGACGGATCGTATCATTCACCAACTGCAGTTTCTCCCGGCGGTACAGCACGGCATCGAACGCTCTCAGCACGCGCACAGCCACTGTGGTCTCTTGAAAAGCAATCTCCCACTCCGTGCGCGAAAGGGCAGCCTGAGCAGCCTGGCGGCGGTACTTTCCCTGACCGCGGAGTTCCACGTCAAAGAGTATCTTGTGTTCATTCGGGACGCGGTTGGTGACCCCGGCCGATTCGGGCGTGCTCACACCGAACACCTTGGCTTCCCACGCGGGATTGAACGGATAAGCACGAGCGATGACGACGCCCGCAGCGGCGATACCGTGCTGTTGCCGTAGCGCCGCCAGTTCCGGGTTGTTGCGCAAGGCCCAGCCTACGGCCTCATCGCGCAAAAGGACCCGCGCTACGGGTTCTGGGGAAGCGGCCGCGGCTGGCCCGGCTAAACCAGGACCGGTCAACACTAGCCAGCAAACGCTGCCGACCACCTGCGCCAGTAGGTAGGGGTTGGCGAGCATCCGGTCAAACTCCCTGCTGCCGAAAGCCGAGATTTCAACTTTCCGCTCAAGTTTCATCGACACTTCTTGCCAGGGCCCACAAGAGCCGGATAAGAATCCTCCGCTCCGGTCCGGGTTCCGAGTAGAATCGGGGAAACCAATCCGAACAATCGGCAAGAAAGGAAAAGTCAAAATTCAACTTTGCGTCTTACTTTTGTGCACCAGGCGGCGAACCGGGCAGGGACGCAATTCCCCGATTTTGATCGCGAAATATCTTGAGCATCTCCGACCGCGGGGCCTTCAACAGGTCTGTCAGGGCGCCTGCCTCTACCACACGACCCTGATCAAGCATGATGGCGGCATGACAAAGCGAGGCGGCCTCCAGCGGATCGTGCGTTACCAGAACGATCGTGAGCCGCTGTCGATCACGGAGTGCGGCGATGTCGCGCGTGAGCTGGGTCTTGATGACCAAGTCGAGCCCGGTGAATGGCTCATCCAGAAACAGGAACCTTGGCCGCACGGCCAAGGCCCTCGCGAGGGCGACACGTTGCTGCTGCCCTCCGGAGATTTGACCGGGTTTGCGCTGTGCCAGGGCGTCGATACCACAAAGGGCAAGGGCATCGCGGGCGCGCAGCGCGGCTTCGCGTTTTGGCAGACCTGCCCCTGCCAGTCCCAGCATCACGTTGCCGATCACCGACAGGTTGGGCCACAAGGCCAGGTCTTGAAAAACCATGGCCACGCCCCGCTGATGGGGCGGTACGACAATCCGCTTCGGCTCGGAAGCGGCTCTGCCATCGAGCAAGACTTGACCTTGGGAGGGGAAGTCCAGGCCGGCCAAGAGCCGGAGGAGCGTTGACTTGCCGCAGCCCGAAGGGCCCAGGATGGTGGTGTGGACCCCGGCGCAGAGCGTAAACGAAACCTCGACCAGGACGGCTTGGCCGTCGTAGGTCTTGGAAACCAAGCGACATTCAAACTGGGAGCCAGTCGTCATGGATACCACCAGCGCTAGGTATGCCTCCCTGCCAGCACCCACATCGCCCCCAGAAGTCCCCCTGCCGCCACGACGTAGATGAGGCACAAAGATGCCACCAGCGCTTCGGGCGCGTTCGCCTCCACCGTAAAGATGACGAGCGGAAACGAAGACTCCCCCGGCGGGTAAAGAAGCGACACGGTGCTGATGTCCGCGGTTGCCAGAAGCGCGACGAGTAACATGGATACGAGGAGAGTCGGCAACAAGAACGGAAGAACGACGCGCCTGAGGTACCGAGGCATGGACACCCCGTGAAGGCCGGCTGCCAGCGCCCACGATGAGGACATCGAACCCCAGGCACGCAAGGCCAAGAGGGCGGCCACGGGAAAGAAACGCAGCCCCAGCGCCAGGCACGGGGTGAGGCGACTACGGAATAGCACGTCGGCCCAAGGGGGCGTCTTGTTGCCAACGTGAATAAGTCCCAGGGCGCTCAGCGCAGGGGGCAAAGAAAACAAAGCCAGGGCAAGGCCCGCGCAGGCCGTTCGATACCGGCTGTTGTGGCCCACGAGAAAAGCCAACACCAGACCCAGCAGCGTTGCGACCACACCTGCCCCGACGGCATAGAGCAAAGTGTTCGTGGCAGTTCGGACGAGATCTCCCCACGCGCGCCGAAGAGCCTCGCCGCCGGCCTCGCCGCCGGCCAAGGGCAAGGTCAGCCCCACCACCGGCGCCACCGTCCCGACCACGAGGACAATCCCGAAGGCGGCCAGGGCAACATGGCCTATCCGGCGCTGGCGCAGGCGCTGCCAGCCAAGAACTTGCCGCGGCAGGATCTCGCTGGCAAGCCGGGGAGCGGCCAAGTACGCCAGCGCCGCTGCCAAGACAAGGATGATCGCGGTCAGCAGCACACACTGCTGCCCGGCCAGGCGGAAATCGTAAAGGGCGGCGAAGCTGGTGAGCACTTCGGACGCCGCGGTCCGCAAACCGAGAATCTGGCCCGGACCCGAGTCCGAGAGCGTCAACACGCCCCCTAGGGCGGCGCCAAGCAAGCCGGTCGTGGCCGCGTGCCGCGATGCGTAGCGGAAAACAATCTTTTCTCCACCTGCCAGCCGGGCGGCCTGCAATTGTGTGGTCGATAGCCCGGCCGCGGACGTATACGCCATCAAAACCACCAGCGGGATCGCGCCGGCGGAGAAAACCAAAATCGAGCCGACGTAGCCGGACAGCAAGACCGTCGTCCCCACGCCCAGAGCGGCGGCCAGGCGGGACCAGCCGATGGCCCACAGAAAAGACGGAACGAGCAGGGGCAGAGTTACCAACGCCAGGAAAGTCCGCCGCCCGGGGAATTCATAAAGCGCCGCCACTACGCCCAGAGGCAGGCCGAGCACAAACGCGACCGTGGCGACGCCGACGGCCACGACCGCACTGTTCCAAAGGGCGGTGCCAAAGCCGCCCTCCAGCAAGCTCGCCAGCGTGCCTGGGGAGCTGAGCGTGCTTCCCAAAAGAGGCGCAGCCGGAAGCACAACCAGCAGAAACAACCCGGCAATGCCCGCCGGCCTCCACTTCCCCGGGCGCTCCAGGACGATGCAGGAGATCATCGACTGCTCCGTTCCGCCCAGGCTTTCAGGTATCCCCGCGACAGGTCCTCCAACTGGTCAGCGAGCTTGCCGTAATCCACCTTCATGAGCTTTAGCTGCTTGAGCGAAGGGAATCCCTCGGGACCGGGCACATTCGGCCGCAGTGGGATCTGGGCCGCGCTCTTTGCGAGCGCGGCCTCGGTCTCCGCACGCAGCAGGTAATCGATGAACTTCTTGCCGCTGTCGCCGTTCGGGCCACCGGCAATCAAGATCACCGCATTGGGGACCAGCAGCGCTCCCATGCCACCTTGATCGGGGAAGATCATTTTCACGGGCTTGCCCTCGCGGATCGCCTCGGCGGCATCATCGGTGTCGGTCAACCCCCAGGCGAACTCTCCGTTGGCGACCCGGCGCCGGACTTCCCCGTTCGACGACAGCATCCGCACCTGGTTGGCCAGCAGACCCTCAAAAAACTGCTTGGCCTTTGTGTCGCCCATGACCTGAAACAGCGCCGCCGCCTGCATCGACGTCGTGCCGAATAAAGGATTGGCCAGGCATGCTTTCCCTTTGAAGCGAGAGTCGGTCAGGTCGAGCACACTGCTTGGCAGGGGCCCATTTCGGACGGTCTCGTGCTCGGTATTGACAAGCAGGATACGCGCCCTTGTTGAGAAGCCGGTCGCATGATGCTCGGAGTCGGAGAACTCGGTAGGAAGTCCCTCGGCCGCCGGCGAACGATAAGGCGCCGCCAGCCCATGCTTCTTCAGGATAGCTGCCCGGACCGGATCGCCGCTCCAGAAAACGTCGGCCTGCGGACGCTCTTTCTCCGCGATGAGACGGTTTAGCAGCCCCGTGCTCTTCGTTTCCTCCGTGTCCGGCACCAGCTTGACCTGGATCCCGGTCTCCTTCTCGAAACCCTCTGCTATCGGCCGGGCATAGACGTCATCCACGGAGGTGTAGACCACCACCGCGGGGCCACGTCTGCCGCAGCCGCTGACCGTGGCGAGTATCGCCAAGGCGCCGACAAAGAGTTGTCTCCAGTTCATGAGAACCTCCTTTTGTGGCCCCCCGCACCCCTGCCCTTTCCGCTTGGCGGAGAGGGCAGGTGAAGGACGTGCCAAGATGTTTGCTCAATCTTTCTTCCCTGTCACGGCCTGGACGGTGAAGCTGTCGAAATAGGTCTGGGCGTCCGCCTTGGTCCAGAGGCCGACTTGGCCTGCTTGATCAATCGTCTGGTCCTTGAAAGAGAGGATTTTCTTGCCGTCCAGATAGCATTCAATTTGGTCGCCGACGTGTTTGATCTTGAGCATGTGCCATTCGCCCACCGGAACCTTGAGATCTTCCTTGGTGTCGAGTTGGATGCGTTTGCCGGCCACAACTTTGTAAAGTCGGTAATTGTCCTCCAGGGGATTCATGCGCGCAACGTAGTAGTTGTTGGCGTCCTGGTAGCGCCAGACAATTCCGCCGCCCTGGTCTTTTTGGCCGCGTACTGCCTTGAAGGCCACGCTGACTTCCACGTCCTTGAAGCTGGTCTCTTTGGCCACACACAGATTGAAGACCGCGTTGGGGCTTTCCGCGGTTTGGGCCAAGGCAAAGCCCGTTTTGGACGGGGCCGTTTCGTCGGCCATGACTTTCCAGATGCTGCCTGCTCCTTTGCCCGTTTGCGTCGCCTTCCAGCCGGCTGGCACCTTGCCCACGTCGCCCTTGGCGAAAGTGAAGCCCCGCGCCTTGTCGTCCGCGGCATACGCCGATGTGGACAGCACGGCTGCCAATGTGATCCATGACATCGGTCCGTCTCCTTCAACAAGAGAAAGGGGAAAAAACCGCAACCTTATCTCTGCCTTGTTTCGCACCCAGGATCGGTTTCCCTTACCCACTCTGATTCATGCACCAGGCCCGCGAAGCCCAGCAGCACAACCGCGAGCTCCAGGGTATTCCACACCGTTAGTCGCCAAGGAATGCTCAGAGCCATCATGGCCGCGATCAACCCTGATCCTATTTGAAGGCGCCGTCTTCCTTGCCGCGGTGGACAATCTCCTGGCAGTAGGCGTACAAGGCATCGTAGACGATCCACTGGGCGGCATTAATTTCATGGTCGTCTTTGAAGCCCAGGTGTCGAAAACCTTCGCCAATGGCTTTGAGACCCGCCGCCTCCGGCTGGTTCCAAAGGGTGTTGTCGGTGTCCGCGCCGTTGACGATTTTGGCCAACAATACCAGAGCCGGGTCCGTTTGCAGGCCGTACTTCTTGACGATGGCCTCGAAGGAACATTCCTTGCCATGATGACCAAGCTCGACGTTCGGAACGTCGAAGGGGATCGCTCCCACCTTCTGGGCGAGTGGCAGCACCTGGTCTGCTGGAACGAACAAGAATTCGGCCTGGGGGTCCACGAACTTCTTGAGGAGCCAGGGACAAGCTACACGGTCCACTTTCACCTTTTCACGCGTGATCCACTTCATGGAAATCACCCTTTCGGTTTCACGGCGAAACTTGGCTTCAGTGTAGTCCTCACGCTCCGCGTGAGGTGTTCCGTCACGCAGAGCGTGACGGCTACACGTGCTTGGAGTCATGCACGTACTCACCCGCTTTGAGTCTTGCACGCGCTGGGTTGTCCGCGATGTATCGTCTCAAATAATCGAACTGCTCCGCCGAACGCACCAAATGGTCGAAGCCGTCTTGCTGCCAAAATCGTCCCTGGCGGCCAAGAGCGCGGTTGATCCGTGTCGCTGTGTAGTGTTTCCACGATTCGCACTGCTTCAGTAATGCCTCCTCGTCGGGAAAGGCGACGAGCAGGTGCACGTGGTTGGGCATCACCACGAAATCTGTCAAATCGTAACGAGCGCCGTCAAAATGCCGCAGGCTGTCCGCTACCTCCTTGGACAGTTCGGGCCGGCGCAGAACACACGCACCATGGCAGGCGTCTAAATGATCGTTCCAGCGATCCGAAAGTTGCAGTTGAAACTCGCGCAGCAGTTTGGCATCAAGTCGGTTCAGCCGCGCCGACCAGTCTGAGGCCCTCGGATTGATGCCGTGTTGCCGTAACCAAGAATCACGTTCAGCCATCCAGGTCTGCAAGACCGTTTCCGGCATGGAATCCCACGTCCGCCAAGTGATAAATGTTATTGTCCCCGCCTGCGACCAGTGTGGCAACCGTCGCTGGAAAACCGAGTATTCCTGTTTCGGATCGAAGACTTGCATGGAACGCCTCCTATGTGGTTAGTGTAGTCGTCACGCTCCGCGTGACGAAAGTCCTCACGCGGAGCGTGAGGACTACACTGCTGGTGCCAGGGGCAGCGTCACCGTGCAGGTGGTGCCCTGCCCGAGAATGCTGGCCAACGCAATTTTCCCGCCATGCGCCAGGACAATGCTGCGGGCGATGGTCAGGCCCAGGCCCGTGCCGCCCTGGTCCCGACTGCGGGCCTTGTCCACGCGGTAGAAACGATCGAAGACACGCGGGAGATGTTCCGCGGGAATACCGATCCCCGTGTCCTTCACGGTAACGCGGGCCGCTTGGGTATTCGTCTCGACCCACACTTCGATGGCGCCTCCTTCGGGCGTGTACTTGATGGCGTTGTCGATGGCGTTGAAAAAGACTTGGCGTAGCCTGGCTTCGTCCCCTGGAACCCAAACGGGACCTTTTTCGTCGATGTGTAAACGCAAGCCTTTGGTCTCGGCCAAGAGGCGCATGGTCTCGACAACGCCTCTCACGAGGGCGGCCAAGTCCACGCGGTCCCGGACGTGACGGACTACGCCAGCCTCCTCACGCGACAAGGTCAGGAGCTGGTCCGTCAACCGGGTTAAGCGGTCACACTCCTCGAGAATGCTTCCCAAAAGTTGCTGATTTTCCTTGCCGTTGGACTTGCTCAGGGCGACTTCGGCCTCTGTGCGAATGGCGGTCAACGGGGTGCGTAGTTCATGCGAAGCATCGGCGGTAAAAACCCGGATTTCGCTAAAGGAGCGCTCCAAGCGCTCGATCATGCGGTTGAGCGTCTGTGCGAGCGCCCCCAGCTCGTCATGGGGGTTATCCACGTCAAGCCGCCGATTGAGCCGGTCTGCCGTGATTTCGTTGGCGGTCTGGCTCATTTGGTGCACCGGTCGTAGAGCCCGCCGGGCCAGGAAATAGCCGCCGCTGATCGCAACCAAGAGCGTTAATGGCCCGGTCAGCAAGAAGGTAAACAGGAGTTCTTCCAGTTCATGGTCGAAGGCGGCCAAGGACCGAGCCACCTGAACCGTCAAGCGGCCGTCTGGCCCCTGGACTTGCACGTTGACAATGCGCCAGCGTCCGCGGGAGTTGACCGGAACACTCTCATAGACAGGGAATTCCGTGGCAGTGGTTGGTAACGGCAGGAAGCGGGATTCCAGGCGGTCATTGGCAAAGAACCGTGCCCCGGTTGGCCGGGTGATTTGGAAATCGAACCCTTCGTGCCGGCCAAACCGGAGGTTGAGCCGTTCGGCCAGGCTCCTAATTGGGTCGCTGGGTCGTTTGATTTCATAAAGCACGTCGGCGAGTTCTTCGGACAGGCCCTGATCAATGCGGCTTAACGATTGATGGCGCATCACCACAAAGACGGCAAGACTGAAGGCTGCCAGCACGACCGTCAGGGCACCGCCGTACCAAAGAGTCAGTTTCCAGCGAATGCTCAGGCGCATGGTTCATCGCGCAGGCAATAGCCCACGCCACGCAGGGTTTGAATGAGAAGCCCTTGGCCCGGGATTTCGATCTTCTTGCGCAGCAGGCTCAGATACGTGTCGATGACATTGGTCAAGGAATAATTTGGCTCTCTCCAGACGTCCTTGCCGAGCATGTCGCGCGTGACGATGGTGTTCCTATGCCTGACCAAGTAGGCCAGGACTTCGAACTCGCGGTGGGAGAGGGGGATTTCGACACCACCTCGGCGCACGCGGCGTTCTACCAGATCCACCTCCAGGTCGGCCGCCCGGAGTAGCGTTTCCCGATCACTTCGGTCGCGACGGAGCAACACGCGCAGCCGCGCCAACAACTCCGCGAAGGCGAACGGCTTGACCAGGTAATCGTCGGCCCCGGCGTCCAAACCGATGACCCGGTCGTCAATGGTGTCCCGCGCGGTGAGGATGATGACCGGAAGGGACTTGCCCGCCTGGCGTAGATCGGCCAACACCTGCAGGCCGTCGCGTCCCGGCAGCATCAGGTCCAGGACCAGGCAATCAAAAGTTTGCGTCGTCGCTTTTTTGTACCCCTCATCCCCATTGCTGGCCGTGACGATTTCATATCCCGCCGCTTGCAGGCCGCGTTCCAGGCTGCGAAGCACCTTGCGTTCATCTTCGATGACCAGCACCCGAGGCATGGGACCACCTCCGCCCCTCATTCTGACGATGGGCCGCCGAGTTGGAAACTGCATCCCAGATTAAAAATTTTTGAGGTTGGTCAGGAGTAGGTGAAATGGCGGCAACTAGGCTTATAACGACAGAACTGCCACGCCGTCGAAATCGACAGTTCCAGCAATCCTGGGAAATACCATTCCTTTCTCTGGCTTGCTGGACCGATTAACCGCAAAGGTAGAGAAAGCATCAAGCGTTTCCCCGGAATTGGCCGTATCAAGATAAGGGAAACCAGCTTTAGCTGTTGCCCCAGGGAGTCCCGCCATGAACCCCATTCGCTTCGCGCTGCGCCATCCCATTACCGTTATGGTGATCATCGTCGCGCTGGCCGGCGGCAGCGCCCTGGCCCTCACCCGCATGCGGGCCGACATCTTTCCCCAGCTCAACTTGCCGGTCATCTACGTGTGCCAGCCCTATGGCGGCATGAGCTCCAAGCAAATGGAAGGACTGCTCACCAATTACTACGAATATCACTTTTTGTACATCAGCGGCATCCACCACGTCGAGTCGAAAAACATCCAGGGCATGGCCCTGATGAAGCTGTTCTTCCATCCCGGCACGGACATGGCCCAGGCCATGGCCGAAGCCATCGCCTACGTGAACCGCTCGCGGGCGTTCATGCCGCCAGGGACCGTACCGCCGTTCGTCATGCGCTTCGATACCGGCAGCGTGCCGGTGGGCTACCTGGTGCTGTCGAGCGAAACCAAGGAGGTGGGCTACATCCAGGACAAGGCGCTGTTCAAGGTGCGGCCGATATTCGCCAGCCTGCCGGGCGTGTCGGCGCCTCCTCCCTTTGGCGGCAGCCAGCGCACCGTCGTCATCCGCATCGATCCCAAGAAGCTCAACGACCACAAGGTCTCGCCCGAGGAAGTCGTCAAGGCCCTGGCGGCCGGCAACACCATCAGCCCGGCCGGCAACCTCTTCGCCGGCGACCAGATGTTCATCGTGCCCATCAATTCCATGGTGGAAGACATTAAAGACCTGGGCAAAATCCCCATCCGCCCCGGCAAACAGATTTTCCTCCGCCACCTGGTCATCGATGAAAAGGGCAAGGACGGCAAGGACAAGGGCATCGAGGACGGCAACGACATCACCAGCGGCTACGCCCTGGTAAACGGCCGCCGCGCGATCTACATCCTGGTCACCAAGCGGGCCGACGCCTCCACGCTGGCCGTCGTCAACGCCGTCAAGGCCAACCTGGACCGCATGCAAGAAGCCCTGCCGCCCGACATCAAGGTCAGCTTCGTGTACGACCAATCGCCCATCGTGACGCATGCCATCTGGAACCTGAGCGTGGAAGGGCTGCTGGGGGCTTTGCTCACCGGCTTGATGGTGCTGGTGTTCCTGCGCGACTGGCGCAGCGTGATCGTGGTCGTTTTGAATATTCCCCTGGCCCTGCTGGCCGCCTTGATTGCCCTGGCCCTGACCGGGCAAACGGTCAACCTCATGACGCTGGGCGGGCTGGCCCTGGCGGTGGGCATTCTCGTCGATGAGGCCACGGTAGCGGTGGAAAACATCCACACGCAGATGGCCAGGACCGGCTTGCTGGCGCGGGCGGTGCGGCTGGGCATAGTCGAGACGAACGTGCCGCGTCTGTTGGCCATGCTGTGCATTCTGGCGGTGTTCATTCCCTCGTTTTTCATGGAAGGGGCGGCCCGCAACCTGTTCGTGCCGCTGGCTTTGGCCGTGGGCTTCGCCATGGTGGCCAGTTACTTGCTGTCGAGCACGTTTGTGCCGGTGCTGTCGGTGTGGCTGCTCAGGCATCACCACGAGGCGGCCCTGGCGGCCGAGCATGTCGGCTTTTTCGCCCGCCTGCGCCGCGGCTATTCGCGGCTGGTGGAAAGGTCGGTCGGTTGGCGCCGCCTCTTGTTGCCGGCCTACCTGGGCGTGGCCGGACTGCTGATCTGGCTGGTGGGCGGGCAGCTCGGCACCGAGATTTTTCCGGCGGTCGATGCCGGCCAATTCCAGATTCGCCTGAAAGCTGCCACCGGCACCAGGTTCGAACGCACCGAGGAACTGGTCCAGGAGGCCCTGGCCGTCATTCAGAAAAAGGTCGGCCACGAAAACATCGACATCTCGCTCGGCTACGTCGGCCTGATAACCTCCACCTACCCCATCAACGCCGTCTACCAGTGGATGGGGGGTCCGGAAGAGGCGGTGATCCGCGTGGCCCTCAAATCCGGCAGCGGTTTCCACACCGAGGAACTCAAGGAAAACCTTCGGGAAGAACTACCCAAGAAATTGGGCCAGTGGCTGCATACCAAAATGACCGGGGAAGGGTATTCCACCGACGAGATCAAGGCCCGCGTCCGGGGCTTGCGCCTGTCGTTCGAGCCGGCCGACATCGTCAACGAGGTCATGAGTTTCGGCGCGCCCACGCCCATCGAGATTGTCGTCAATGGGCCGAAGCTGGCGGAAAGCGGCGCCTTCGCCGAGAAAATCCGCCAGCACCTGGAAACCATCCCGGCGCTGCGCGATTTGCAGATCGCCCAGGCCCTGGATTATCCCACCCTCGACGTGTGGTTCGACCGGGAAAAGGGCGGGTTGAGCGGCATCACCGCCGACGATTTTACCCGCTCGGTGGTGCCGGGGACCTCGTCCAGCCGCTTCACCATGCCCAATTACTGGGCCGATCCGGCCAGCGGCATCGGCTACCAGGTGCAGGTGGAAATGCCTATCTACCTCATGAAGCGCGTCCACGACCTGCATCTGTTGCAGATCAAGAATGCCTGGGGAACCTCGGTGCGCTTGGAAAACGTGGCCGACGTCAAGCCCAGCACAATGCCCGGCCAACTCGACCGCTACAACATGCGCCGGGTGGTTAGCCTGACGGCCAACATTCACGGTGCCGACCTGGGGCGGGTGGCCCGGCAAGTGCGGTCCGGGGTGGCCGAAGCCGGCAAGCCGCCGCGCGACGTGCGCGTCGATATCCGCGGCCAGGTCGAGCCGATGGAGCAAATCCTCGGCGGCCTGGGCCTGGGTCTGCTCCTGGCCGTGGCCGTCATTTTCCTGCTCTTGACCGCCTATTTCCAGTCGGTGCGGTTGGCCGTGGTGGTGATGAGTGCGGCACCGGCCGTGATCGCCGGCGTCGCCCTGGCCCTGTGGCTGACCGGCACGACGCTGAACATCCAATCGTTCATGGGGGCGATCATGGCCATCGGCGTGGCCGTGGCCAACGCCATCCTGCTGGTGACCTTCGCCGAGCGGCTACGGCGCGAAGAGGGAAAAGACGCGCGGACCGCCGCCAGCGACGGCGCCCGCCAGCGCCTGCGGCCGATCCTCATGACCACCTGTGCCATGATCGCCGGCATGTTGCCCATGGCCCTGGGACTGGGCGAAGGCGGCGAACAGGTCGCCCCGCTCGGCCGGGCCGTCATCGGCGGCCTGCTGTTCGGAACCCTGACGACCCTGTTCGTCTTGCCGGCCATCTTCGCCGTCGTGCAAGGTACCGCCAGCACGATGTCGGTCTCGCTCGATCCGGAAGATCCGGAAAGTTCCTATTATGACCAAGAACTAAAACCGTCCAAGGCGTGAGTGAAATAGAGAAAAAAATTAATTTCAGATTTGGCTGGAGTTTGGCCGCGTTTGGACAAAGGCGCGTTAAATATGCTTCGTTCGCGTATCCGCGAGATCGTTCGCCGGTTCAAAGAAAACGGCATCAAGGTGCTCCTGGAAAATCCCTGGAATGTGCAAGATCTACTGCAGCTCGTTGCCGCCGCCATGGTGGCCGGCATTCGCTTCGATCGCATGCGCTTGCTCAGGACCACGTTCGTCAAACGGGACTTTCGCCATGTGGAGGCGGATGTGGTTTTGCTTGCTCCCCTGGAGGAAAAGGGGAAACGCACTCGCCGGCAAATCCTGGTTTATATTCTCATTGAACACCAATCCGAACCCGATCCTTTGATGCCGTTGCGCGTGCTGGAGTGTCGTCGAGATTTACAAAATGCAAGTGCGGCGCTGGTCCGGAAAGCATGCTTCTTTGGCGGGATTTCGCCTCCATCCGGTGCTTCCCCTCGTCCTGTATACCGGCACGCGAAAATGGGACCGGCTGGGCAACGTGGTCGATTTGATCGAAGGCGGGGAACTCTTCGCGGCCGTGACCCCGTCGCACCAGCCTTTGTTCCTGAACCTGGCCCAGTTGCCGGCGGAAAAGCTGGCCAGGGAAGGCGGTTTTTTCGGCCAGGTTTTGCGCCTGGTGCGGTCCAGACGCCGGCCGCTGAGCGAATTCAAAAAGGTGATCCTTCAGGTTGTCGAGCGCCTGCAAACCATGCCGGCCCAACAACGCTTACGCTGGCTGGAATTCCTTTGGTATATTCACGCCCTGGTGTATCATGAACGTCATCCATCCGAACAGCCGGAGCTGCACCAGGTGCTAGATTCCTCGGTGCACGCCGACGACATTCGTCAGGAGGTATCTACCATGCGCCGCACAATTGCCGATGTCCTGGAAGAGAAGGGAAAAAGAAAAGGAAAAAAACAAGGAAAAATTGAAGGATTGCAGGAATCGCTGGTCCGCATAATTCGAAAGCGGTTCGGCGAGGTCGCGCCCCAGACCGTAACCACCATTCAAGCCACCGCCGATCTGGACCGTTTGCGGCAATGGTTGGATGCCACGGCCATGGCGAAATCTTTGGATGAAGTTGGCATCGGGCCGCTGTAAAGTAGCAGGCACACTCCGTGTGCCGTTGCTCGCGGTTTTCCTAACAGGGTTCACCATGATTTTCCTCGAATCTCCCCGTTTCCGTGCGTTCCTGGCCTTGCTGACCCTGAGTTTGCTGATCCTGTTCTGGGGCTGCCGGCGCACTCCTCCGCCGGACCCGGATAAGGGCAAAGACGAGGCTCCGACCTTCACCATCGTGACACCGCAGCCCAAGGTGCGCGACATCGAGCAACCCGCCCAACTCGAGGCCTATGAAGAAACCCCGCTGGTGGCGCGCATCGCCGGCTACGTCCACCAGATCGGCACCGTGGATAAGACGCAGGTCGATATCAACACGCGCGTCAAGGGGCCCCGCTATGACGCGAAGGGCAAGCTCATCCAGGGCGAGGTGCTGGCCGAGCTCTGGGTCCCGGAACTGGAAAAAGACGTGCGCCAGAAGGAGGCCCTGGTGGACCAGGCCAAGGCGGAGGTCACGCAAGCCGAGGCCGCCCTCCAAGCGGCGGTGGCTCACGTTGCCACCGCCACGGCTCTGATCGACGAGGCCAAAGCGGCCACCAAGCGCGCCGTGGCCGCTTGCAAACGCTGGAAAATCGAATGCGTGCGCTTTGAAATCCTCGTCAAGAACCAAGCACTCGACGTCCAGACCCTGGACGAGACGCGCCACCAATGCGAGGCCAGCGAGGCGACCCTGGAAGAAATGGGTGCCAAGGTGAAATCAGCCGAGGCGCTGGCCCTGGAAAGCGCCGCCCGCAAGCTCAAGGCCGAGGCCGACGTGGAAGCCGCCAGGGCCCGCGTCAAGGTGGCCGACGCTGAGCGCGGCCGGGCCGAAACCCTCTGGGAATACCGCTTGATCCGCGCTCCCTTCGACGGCGTCGTCACCAAACGCAACGTCCATACCGGCCACTTCCTGCAGCCCGCGACGGGAAACAATGCCCAGCCCCTGTTCATCGTGGCCCAGATCAAAAAGCTCCGCGTGTGGGCGGATATTCCCGAAGCCGAAGCCAACTTCATCAGTGACGGCATGACCGCCACGGTGCGCGTGCCGGCCCTGCAGAATCAGCAATTCAAGGCCAACGTCAAGCGTCAAAGCTGGTCCATCGACGCCAAGGCCCGAACCCTGCGCGTGGAAATGGACTTGGAAAACCCCAAAGAAGTGCTCCGCCCGGGAATGTACGCCACCGTTTCCCTGCGTGCCGAGTTCCCCAAATACTGGACCCTGCCCGCGGCGGTTGTTCTGACCCAGGGCGACCAGCCGTGCTTTTTCCTCAAGGACGGGGACAAAGCGCGCCGCACCCTAGTGCAGATCGGCGAGCGTAACGGCAATCTCATCGAGGTGGTAAAAAAGCAGGTCGTGATCGACGGCCGGGCCCGCTGGGAAAACCTCACGGGCAAGGAAGCGGTCCTGCAAGGCAACCTGGCGGGACTAACGGACGGGCAAACCGTGCTCGTCAAATAGGTGAAGCAAAGTTGGGACTCCAAATCCTCGTGGCATTCGGCGAGGTCCGCTCTGGGATACTCCGAAAACCCAAAGCGGTGACCATTATTCTTCGCTCGCTTTAATAAACTGTTGGACCAACATTTCATGACCATTCTGTACCACGATGTAATTTTCCTCGAACATGACACCGGCGCCCATCCGGAAAACGCCAACCGGCTGCGGTCAATCCTGGGTCGGCTGGAAAAGGCGGGGCTGGTTCAAGAATGCACGCGCGGCGGCTTTGAGCCGCTGGCCGAGGAGGCGGTGGCCCGGCTGCACGCTCCGGCCATGATCGCCCGCGCCAAGCGGACGGCCGCCGGCGGGGGCGGCTTCCTGGATGCCGATACCGTGGTCAGCCGGCAATCGTTCCAGGTGGCTCTCGAAGCCGCGGGCGCCTGCGTGGCCGCCGTCGATGCCGTGTTGGAGTCCCGGCTTCAGCCGGCTAAAGCCGGGACTCCAACGCGCACCGACCCCACCGCCCTGTGCCTGGTGCGCCCGCCCGGCCATCACGCCACGCCGGACCGCAGCATGGGATTCTGCCTGTTCAACAATATCGCCCTGGCCGCTCATCATGCCCGGACCGCGCACGGCTTGGCGCGCCTTCTGATCGTGGACTGGGACGTGCACCACGGCAACGGCACGCAGGACATTTTTTTCGCCGACCCGGAGGTTTTTTTCTTCAGCATCCATCGCTACGGCCACGGTTTTTATCCCGGCACCGGCGCCGCCGACGAAACCGGCTCCGGCCCCGGCCTGGGCCGCACCCGGAACGTGCCGATCCGTTACGGCACGCCACGCCACGATTACCGGGCGATGTTTCGCAATGCTCTGGAAAAAGCGGCCGACCTGGTCAAACCCGAACTGGTTCTGGTCAGCGCCGGCTTCGACGCCCACGCCCAGGACCCCATCGGCTCGCTCGGCCTGGACGTCGAGGATTTCGTCGAGCTGACCAAGATGGTGCTGGAAGTGGCCAAAACCCACGCCGGCGGCCGGGTGGTGAGCTGCCTGGAAGGCGGCTATAACCTGGATGCGCTGGCGGAATCGGTGCAGGCCCATTTGGAAGAACTTCTGGCATTTCGCCAAGGATAACCATTCTCCTCACCTGGAAATCCTCCATGTTCCCGGAAGGCCGCGACGTGGTATATTTCCCTTACTATGGCAAAGTCCGAAACCTTTGTGCTGATCCCCGGCCGCACCAGTCGCCAGGGCACGACCCTGAACGAGGGCAAGTTCACCGCCGGCTACATCGAGGAAACCACTACCCTCTTGATCAGCGCCGAGGACATGGCCCGGCTAGGGCTCAAAAGCGGCGACCGTGTTCGGGTGCGCTCCGAACAGGGACAGATCGAAATCCCATGTGCTGCCGCCAAAGCGGGCGAGCTGCCGGCAGGCGTGCTCTTTTTACCCTACGGCGACATGTCCAGCCGCCTCATGGGCGGCGATACCCATGGCACCGGCATGCCCAATAGCAAAAGCTTTGACGTTGAAGTGGAGAAACTTTATTAACCCATCGTTCGTGAATGTCGGTCAGGGAGGAAAATCCCTGTGGGATTTCATCTATTCCCGCATGGCGGCGCTTTTCTGGAGCGTCGTTCTGGTTCACGTTCTGCTCGGCGACGTGTCGTGGACCTGGCAAGAAATCGAGATCCGTCACCCGTACTGGCGCTGGCTGGTGGCGGCGTATGTGGCCGGGGTCCTGCACTGCTTGCTCGCCGTCCACGAAGCCCAGTGGCGGGAAGCCCTCAAAAGAGGGGTGCCGCGGAAGTCCCTGCTGCTGCACTTCCTCCGTCTGCTCGTGGGCGGCTGGGTGGGCGCGCTCTCCTGGATGGTCGCCTTCGCCGCCATGGGCGGCGGCTGGCTCCTCGGCGGGACCGGGGGCCTGGTAATCGGCGTCGTGATCGCCAAGATCACCTACATCCCCTGGCTCGCGGGCGTGTTTCGGGAAGTGGTTCGCAAGGATCTTGCCGAAATCCCCATCTCTGCCGGTGAGCCAACGGGCGTCACGTCTACCCTGGTTGGGGAAGGAAAAGGGTAAAAAATACATCGCACGGCCAAGAATGACACAAACATTGTAGCCGCAGGCTTTAGCCTGCGCGGTTGGCGGCGGGCAATCGATGCGTTTTAAACCACCGCAGGCTAAAGCCTGCGGCTACAGTGGCTTGTGGAAGTAAGTTTAGGGGTGAACGGTTACAAAATATTCCGCACGGCCAAGAATGATTCTTTCGGCGAGCGGCAAGGTTTGTCCCCGCCGGGATAAACCCGGTGGCTCGCTGTCAAGCATCCCCGCCTCTCCAACGATAACCGAGAAGCGGAATTCCGGGTTTTTGGGCGTTTCTGGTCTGGACAAATCGCGGATCGGGCGTTACAAGCCCGCCCTCCAAATCGAAGCATGGCTTTAGGTCAGGTGCCGCTCCGCGGTCCCTTCTTGGGTCTGGTGCCCGGGAAGCTGGGCCAGCTCGGCAAAACCGGCGGAACGATCGGGGGATTGTTGCGCGCGGTACGCCGCCGCCGAAACGGAGAGGGCCGCGTTCGGAAAAAGCGACCGGATTTCTTGCAGGTCCTTCGGGGCCGCGGTCGATATTACCGACGCGAAGGATTTTCGACACGGCCGGCGTTCGTCGAAGGGCAAGCCGCGCGGAAAGCGGCCCGCTCCAAGGCGGCACTGAGCCGAAACGGGGTACGGTAAGCGGGGTCGGTGCAAGCCACCGCGCCCACGAAACGGGGCAGAGAGGAAGCCGGTCTAAGCAGGGGTCAGGAATCAGGAGTCAGGGGTCAGATAAGCCTGACTCTTGATTCCTGATTCCTGCCAGCGGATGGCCGAGGTTTCCTTTCCTGTGCGGGTTCCGCCCGGGGTGCCGGAGCAGCAACGCTTCCGGCAGGCGGAGCCATCACCTTCAGAAGTCAGCGATCGGGAGCCAGGCTTCAAGAATGGCTGCTTCCCGATCCTTGATTCCTGACTCTCCACGTCCCGATCCGTGCACGCGGTACCCAATTGGCCCGAACGAGGATCAGCTGCGCCGTTCGTTGACGGGCGCGGTTCATCCCCTGGCGGGCTCCCACCTCCGCTTGCCCTTCATCAGGGAGGGATCCATGGTGACGCAGCATGTGGACGTGGATGTCCCACAGCTCTGGCGCGACTACCGGGCCGCGCCGACCGTGGAACTGCGAAACCAGCTGGTCGAGCATTATTTGCCGCTCGTCAAATACAATGCCGAGCGCATCTGGGCACGCTTGCCCGAGGGGGTCGATCTCGATGACCTGATCAGCGCCGGCGTCTTCGGCCTGATGGACGCCATCGACGCCTTCGACCTGGAGCGTGGCGTGAAATTCGAGACCTACTGCGTGCCGCGCATTCGCGGGGCCATGCTCGACGAGCTGCGGACCATGGACTGGGTGCCGCGCCTGGTGCGTTCCAAGCACACCAAGCTGGAAGAGGCGCGCAAGGCCCTGGAAGCCGAATTCGGCCGGCCGCCCTCCACCGAGGAAATGGCCGCCAAGATGGGCCTGTCCCTCGAGGATTACGAAAAAATGGCCGGCGACGCCACCGCCGTCAGCCTCGTTTCCCTCAACAAGAAATGGTACGAGACCGACAGCTACAA
>CAZFGM010000034.1:0-16018 GCA_964518515.1 uncultured Alcaligenaceae bacterium
CTAGGAAATCGGCAATTTGCAATTGGAAATCTCGAGACTTCTCGGCAACTCCCCAGGGGGGAGGATGGACGATGATGCCACGGGCTTGTCCCGTGGTCCTTCACGGTGGTCTCTACTCAGAGGTTCCTTTTCCTGGGGGATGCCACGCAACGCCAGTAACGATTGTTGTTCGTTGTCAAACCCGGTGGAATTGATCGGTACGGGCGGTGAGGAAGTCGGCAAGCGACAACGAATCACATTGTCCCGCGCTTGCTACAAGGGTCAAGGACTATTCGCAGTTCCAAGGGGTATAAGTTACGGGGTATAAAACCGGCCATTCGTGAGAGATTCCCCTGGGGTCCCCCATGAGGGGACAAACCGAAACGACGAGCCAAGCCTGTTTTTTCCCCGGGCAGGTAATTGCACGGGGCGAGTTTCGCCAGTAGGATAAGTTTAATTGTAACCGTTCAGCCGTTTTGTTTTTCATTGGACGCGAGGTTGTGGGATGGCCAAAATCAATCAGGAAAGCCCGAAAGAACGAAAACACGAAACCGATCAAATAGGGGCAGAATACATTCTCTCTCTTGGTCGTGCTTTCGTCCTTTCGTGTTTTCGTGATTCTCTTTTTATCCTTCGAAACGGAACGCTGGCCTGGGCGGTCCTGATCTTATGGGGAACGGCGAGGGTTCAAGCCGAGCCGCCGCTGGTCCAGATCCAGCATGTCGGGCCGGTCCAGGCGGTGGCCTGGTCGGCCGACGGCAAGACCCTGGCCAGCGCCGGCGACCACGGCACGATCCACTTCACCGCTTTTCCCTCGGGCAAGGAAATCAACCGCCTGGAAACCAAGACCCCGCTCAGCGGCCTGGTGATTTCTCCGGACGGCAAGGTGGTCGGCGTCAAGGTCGCCCTGGACAGCGGACCGTTGTGCGTGTGGAACATCGCCGCCAAGAAGCAGTTACGCAAGCTGGCTTTTCCCAGCTACTCGGCCCACCACCTGGCGTTCACGGCCGACGGGGGCACCCTGGTCGCGGTGGGGCCGGGGCAGCATATGATCTGGAATCATATCAAGGGGGGCGGTTATGGCAGCCGGCAAGGCCAGGTGCCGGCGGGTAGTTTCGCCGCCGCCGCTCCCAACGGCCAGGTCGTCGCCTGGAGCAATCCGCAAGGGTTCGTGCAGATGCACTACACCGATCAGCGCCGCTTTCACCGCTTGCAAATCGGGCCGGCCCAGTCCATGGCCTTTTCGCCCGACGCCCAGCTTCTGGCCTCCGGTCACAACGATAAAACGGTGCGCCTGTGGGAAGTTGCTTCGGGCAAGGAAGTGAAGAAATTCGAGGGCCTGCGCGAGCCGGCAACCCGTTTGACTTTTTCCGGCAACGGCAAGGTGCTGGCCGCCGCCTTCCTTCAGGACCCGGTGGTCCGCCTGTGGGACGTGGCCAGCGGCCGGCTGCGCCGCCGGCTGACCGTAAACCCCAGCGCGGTCCAGGCCATGGCCCTGTCCCCCGACGGCCGCGCCTTGGCCCTGGCCAGCGGCGACAAGGTCCTGGTGTGGAATGTCGCCACCCGCGAACTGGGCAACTTGGGCCCGCCCGTCGCCCTGGCCAAGGCCGAACTGGAAACCGCCTGGAGCGACCTGGCCAACAACGATTATGGCAAGGCCGAGACGGCATTTCGCAAGCTGGCCGCCGCCGGCAACCACGCCCTCGCTTTTCTCCAACACCAGGTCCGCGCCGTCGCCGTGCCCGCCCTCGATTGGCAACGGGTGGAAAAGCTCTTGCGCGACCTGGACGATTCCAGTTACCCGGTGCGGCAAAAAGCCACCTTGGAATTGGGCCAATACGGCGAATTGATCCGCGTGCCCCTGGAAAAATACCTGGCCGGCAAGCTGTCGCTCGAGGCCCTGCGCCGGGCCGGCAAACTCCTGGACAAGGTAAAAGAACCGCCCTTGACCCCCGACCGCCTGCGCTCGCTGGAGGCGATTGAAATCCTGGAAATCCTGCGCACTCCCGAAGCCCGCCGCTTGCTGGAGGAGCTGTCCCGCGATTCCCTCATCGCCCAGATTCGCCTGGCCGCCCAGGAAGCCCTCGAGCGCGTGCAGCGCACGCCGAAAGGGAAATCGGGAGGCGACAAAGCGAAATAGCCGGAATTTGGCGAGCCGAGCCGCGTACGCGGCCGGGTTTCCGCCCCCGCGTAACCCGGCATAACCCGGCATAACCCGGCTCCTTACGGAGCTCGGCTCGCCGCAATATTCGCCGCGCGATCCATCGATTTAGCGAAAACCCCTCTTGCCAGATTATCTCCCCCTTGGCATAAGCCTCCCCTTGCAAAGTCCGTCACGCATAAACCGGGGAAAATCCGTAAACGAGCGGAGCCGCGGAAAAGGGGCGAGGGCATGGGTAACACACGAAAATGGATCGGGGCCTTCCTGGTGTTGGCACTGGGAACAGGGTGCGTTAGCACGCCGATCGCGGGGGGACCGCCGGCGCCGCTGGAGGAAACCGAGGACAACGAGTTGAACCCGGTTTATATCCCCCTCGGGGGGCTCTCCTATGGCCAGGTGTTCGAAAACGTCCTGCAGGTGCTCATCAGCCACGGCTTTGAAATTCAGGAAGCCAATCGCTACGACGGCCGGATCGAAACCGTGCCGCGCATCGCGCCCGGCCTGGGCCTGTTCTTGAAGCCGGGAACACCGAGCTTCCGGGATCGCCTCCTTTACACTCTGCAAACCTACCGGCACCGCGTGTCGGTGATCATTCAGCCGGCCGACAACGGCGGCTACTTCATCGAGGTGGTCGCCCGCAAGGAGCTGGAAGACCTGGCCAAGCCGTCGCGGGCCACCGCCGGCGCCGCCATCTTCCGCAACGAAAACAATGTCGATCGCCAGTACGAAGTCATCGACGCCAGCGTGGTCGATGCCCACTGGATTTACAAGGGCCGCGACGCCCTCCTGGAACAGCAGCTGATCGAGAAACTGAAGGGGTGCATGTAGGTGCACGCCACGCGTGGCGTTACGACACACGGAGTGTGCCCTACTACACTCGCGGCAGCGGCGGCGCCTCCGGCTCGGGATTGGCATACTTGAAGTAATTGTCCCAGGTGTAATCGAGCATTTCCAGGGCCTTGTCGATGGGGTAGGCGCGATAGCGGCCCTCGACCTTCTCGACGATGTTCAGCTTTTCCAGCTTGTCCAGCGCGTCCTCGATCTCGAAATCGACTTTGAGATTGGCGAGGCGTTCCAGGTCCATTTCCACGTAGTCGTCGAGGTTGCTCGGCGACCAGCCGCGGTCGCCGGCGTAGCGCCACAGGTAGTAGTAGGCCAGCATGGCCTCGCGACATTCTTGTTCCTCGGCTTCGTCGAGCAGGTGGTAGATGACGCCGGCGTTGTTGTCGAGGTTCTGATAGTACAGGCTCTGGGTGAGTTGCAAGCTATACATTTGCTTGGTGACCTGATAGCCGTACCATTGCTTGTAGCCGTAACCGAGGATGGCGGCGAACGGGGCCCAGAGAAACGCCAGCCCCGCGGTGGCGATGGCGGCCACATCCACGATGATCTTGTAGATAATGAATCCCAGGCCGCTGAGCACCGAGCCGCTCATCTTCAACTTGGTCAGGCCGGGCATCTGCAACCGCGCTCCCGGCAACAGCATTTCCATGTCCGCCTTGGGAATGTCCTTGAAGATTTTCAAAAACACGTCGCTGGTGTCGATGTCCTTGCCCAGGCGTTTGTGCGGCCTAAGCTTCATGATCAGCACCATGCGCTGGTAGGTGGGCAGCCTGACGGCTTCCCTGCGGAAAAGCCGCCACCAGCGGCGGCGGTAGCGCGTGCCGACGGTGTCCCCGCGCACATAGATCTCCAGGCGCTCGAAGACGTTGAAATCGACTTCCATGTTCAGGCCCCAATCGCTGACTTCCCGCATGGCGGCCTCGATGGCCGACCGGTCCAGGTGAAGGAAGTTGGCCCGCTCCATGAGTTTGGCGAAGCGGTCGAACAGGGTCCCGAGCTTGGCGGCGCGTTCTTCGGGAAATAATTTTTTCACCTCTACTGTGACCGCGTCCGGATCGAATGGGGCGTACTCATTTTTCAACTCTTCCAGGAGCTTGTGGTACTCGAAATGGTAGGTGGCCGACACCAGCGTGCAGAACTGGCGGAACTGCTGGCGCTGGTCGGCGGACATGCCTTTGTCCCCGCACAACAGATCGACCAGGTCGCTTTTGCGCAGGGGGATGTAATGCTCGCGGTCGGCGTATTCGGCCATGGAACCCTCGAATATGTCCTTCTGGATGGCCTTACGGATCCACGACCACTTGCCCCGCGGGCCCATCGAATAATATCCGTTGTTGATTTAGCACGTCCCGGCCGACGATGCGCTCATGGCCACCGGGAATGGCCTGGATCAAAGCCGAATAACGATGACCATCGATTTCAACCATGCCCCGATAAAATAGGGTCGTGATGCTGGCCCCGACCAATCCCCCAGCCATGCCCGTCATGTAGGGAGAATGGAAGAGATCGATGGCGGTGCAATCCGTGTCGGGGAGCACGGACACGTCCGCACCGGTGTCGGGAATCACATTCGAATGCTGCTGCGAGTGCGTTTGGGCATGATTCCAGAAGGTAGCGCTCAGGCGTGGCAGTGGAAACGGTTGATACGCCTGGTCGTAAGCAAAAACCGCCCGGCGAACCCGAAAGACAACCGCATCTTCTGCTCCCACCAGGGCAAGGTAAGGATGTCCGCCGTAACGGGAGGCACTCTCCATGACCTCCAGCAACTTGGGCCCCGCCACAATCACCTTGCTGTCATGCACGGCCACCCATTGCCCCCGATACTGGGCGAGTAAACTGTCGCGCAGGTGCAAGTAGGCTTGCTCGTTGGCCAGAAAGTCCGGGTGCAGCCGGCGTTGCTGGTCTTGGGGAAGGTTACTGGTTTGGATCTGAAACATTTTGCATTCCCTCTTTCAGGGCGGCTTGCTTCTGCAAAGCAACACATCCTTATTGTACCTCTGCCTCCCCTATCCGAAAACCCTGTGATCCGTGGCGTTTTCACATGATTTTCGAAGTGGTTTCGCATTTCGGAATTCGAATTTCGGATTTGTTCGGCTACCATTCCATCGCGTCCAGTTTATCTTCGTCGGAAACGACCATTTCTTCAGCCAGATGATCGAGCGGCCCTTGCAATTCGCTGACGCGCTCGGGCCGGTTCTTCGCGTGAAACGCCAGGCACTTGTGAATCAGCTCGGCCAGGCTTTCGGGCGCCTGCGGATTGAGCTCGCGCACCGGCTTGAACAAGTTGTTGAAGGTCTTGGCGTCCATGGGCATGCCGTCGGTCGAGGTCACGGTGCTGGGCGGCAGGCGGAAAGTGACCATGCGGTACATGGTGGCGCCGAAGTTGTAGATGTCGGTCTTTTCGTTGACGGTGCCCTGGCGGGCCTGCTCGGGGGCCATGTATTCCGGCGTGCCCTGGACGCGGCCTTTCTTCTCGCCCTTGATCCAGGCCAGGCCGTAGTCGATGATTTTCACGTCGCCGGTCCGGCTTACCATGATGTTGTTGGGCTTGAGGTCGGCGTGGAACACGTTGCGGCGATGCATGTGCACCATGCCGGCGGCGACCTTCTCGAAGACCTGCACCAGCCGCGGCAGCGACAGACCCTTGATCGTGTCGAGGGTCATACCGTTGATGTATTCGAGGAGCAAATGAACCTTGCGGATGCGAAACAGCCAGTCGCGCGGCGTTTCCAGGGCATAGATCTTGATGAGGTTCGGGTGATCGAGCATCTGGGCGACGCGAAACTCGTGCTGGGCCTGCTCGAGAAACTTGTGTTCCGCGCGCGACTTGATGGGCACGACTTTCAGGGCGTACTGTTTGCCGTCGCTCGCGCAGCGGACGTGCAAGATCGAGCTATGGGCGCCCTGGCCCAGCGTGCCCAGAACCGTGAATTTGCCGATCGACCGGCCTGCCATGCAGAGCATGATAGCAGACCAGCGGAGAGGGGGGTAGATTCGGTTCAATTGGTAATGGCAATTGGCAATTTTCAACTCCAACCCAAGGCTGGCCTTTGCTCCAGGAGGCGGAGCGCGGCCCATGTGTTCTTGTGTTTCGTCCAACTAAAAAGGAGCCTGGGGAGGAACTGCTATGGCCGACCTTCCAGCCACTGGTTCTGGAAGATTGCCTCGGTTGGGTTAATTAACCGCGACAGTTTCGGTTGCTGGTCTTTGTGGGGATACCCAGGGGCTCTGCACCCTTGCCTGGTCGGTACGGATCGCTGGGTGCGTGTAAGACGCGATATGGGAAGATGTTACAACACCGCACCGTACCGATCAAATGGCATCGGTGAATTGATCGGTACGGGCGGGGCGCAGGTCACGCGGCCATTTTTCGCGCGGCCACTTGGGCAAAGACGTGCATGAGCTGGTGATAGTGATGCTCGATGGTCCATTGGCCGGCGGTGCGGCGGGCGGCCCCGGCGCAGGCGGCGCGGCGGGCCGGATCCAACAGCTGGGCCAGGCACCAGGCCAGATGGTCGTGATCGTGCGGGTCGTCGATCACGAATCCCTCCTGGAGCGGATGCAACAGTTCGCTGGCCCCGTTGGCCCGCGTGGTGATGACCGGCAGGGCGCAGGCCAGGGCCTCGAGCACGACCAGCGAACAGGGATCGTAAAACGTCGGATGGACCAGGAAATCGGCGGCAAAGTAGGCGTTGCTCATGTCCGGACAATGGCCGATGAACGCCACGTGCTCGCGAATGCCCAGGCGCTGGGCCAGGCGTTCCCACGGACCGGTATGGGGATTGCCGGCCACGAGGAGGCGGAATTCCGGTGTTTGCCGGCGAAATTCCGCGCGGGCCAACAGGCGCTGCACGGCGTAAAGCAACGGCTCGAGCCCCTTGAGGCGATAATTCATGGCCGCCATCAGGCCCACGGTGGCCCGCGGCCCAAGACCCCAGCGCCGCCGCCACTGCTGCCGGCGGCGCGGCCGATCTTGCTCCTGAAAGCGTTCCGGGTTGATGGCGCTGCGGATGACGTGCACCTGGTCGGCCGGGATGCCGTAGTAGGTGTGGAAGTGTTGCCGGACCATGTTGCTGTTGACGATGATTTGCGGACGCGGCTGGCGCAGGTACTGCCGGCGTTCCAGGCGGCTAAAGGACCAGTTAGCCAGGTCGAAATGCTTGCCCCAGCGGGCCAGCCAGCGCAGGGCCGGGCTGGAATATTTGTCGAGGTTGTGATCCACGCAAGCCAGGTGCAAGCCGCCCTGGGGATAGAGGATATCCTGGCCCCAGGTTTTGTCAAAACCCACCGAAACGTCGTGGCGGTTCTGATTCAGGGCCGCCAGACAGCGCCGGCTGAACCGCCACGGCCGCAGAAAGCGCGGACCCCGCACCGGCGGCAAACCGTGATAGTGAATTCCCTCGGGCAATGCCGTGGCATCCCAGCGGCAGGCATACAGGTGCACCTCATGCCGGTCGGCCAACAGACGGCGGGCCAGGTCGGCGATGTAGGTTTCGCATCCACCGCGAGTCGGCAACACATTTTCATAACAGAAAGCAACATTCATCGCATTAGGTCCAAAGAAAAATAGATGATCGGAAAAAAAATTCGACATTCGAATGTCGACATTCGAAACAAATTCGAAATTCGAAATCCGAATCTCACCTCGATTTCAGGTAATAGATGGTGCTTGGCCTTCTCCTTTGATTTTCGAATTTTTGTCATTCGAATTTGTTTCGGATTTCGTATTTCGAATTTCGGATTTTTTAATATTGTGCTGCTGGTAGCGCCGGCCCTTGAAACGAATACACCGGGCCAGCCAGCGGTTCCACCAGTGCCGCCGTTGGGAGCCCAGGTAATAACGCCAGAAGCGCAGACGATCGCGGGCCGTCACCCCGGAAATATCCGAGGAAAACAGCAACTGGCCCAGGTCCTTGAGCTGCCAAAGACGCCAGGTCCAGGGGTGGTGTCCCATGCGGTGCAGATCAATGAGATGGACCTGGCCGTGCCACTGAACCGGCAGACATTGGGTATCGACCCGGGGAATGAAAAAGTGGCACAGGTACAGGTCCTTGTGGAAATGACGGCGCTGATGTAATTCCCGAGCCAGACGCGCCACTTCGACGGTCAAGCCCTTTTTCCAGTCCAGAAAGCCGCGGGCATCGAGGGACCGAGCCGCGGCCGGGATGGCTTCGTGCAGGGCCAGCATGTCGGGCAATTCTTCGATGGCCAGAAAGCTTTGCAAACGTCCCCACGGACCGATATACTCGCCGGCCGCCACCAGCTCCGGAACCGGAAAACCGTGGCCCTTGGCCCATTGCAGGTGCCGCCATTCCTGCAAGGCCGGCGACCAGCCCCGGCTCGGCCACAGCGCCGCCAGAAGCCCTTGCCACCACGGCAACCGGTAGTGCCGTTTCAAATACACCGCCAACCGCTTACCGTTGCCGTGCAGAACCCAACGGCCGGTGGAGCGTCCTTGTTTGGCGTGAAAATCATCGCTCAGAGCGACATCCATGATGCGTTCCGCCCAATCCGGCCCGGCAACATCCTTCCAGTCCGGCCGTTCGAGGATGCGGCGCACCCCCCGGCGCAAGCGCTGCCAAAAATTGTCCCGCGGCCGCTCGGCAGGAGAAGTCATGCCGCCACCTGCCTTTCCTCGCGCCAATCCTCGGCGAGCCGAGGTCCGTAAGGACCCGGGTCTTTACGGACCTCGGCTCGCCGAGCGGTCCCCTGCCGGGAACAACGCAGGATCTTGTTGGCCCAGCGGCGTTCGTTGACCGGAAGCCGTGGACAATCGAGGTAGCCCAGGAACATCCGCAAGGCCTCGGTCTTGCTTGCCGGAAGGATTTCGATCAGGCCACCCAGATCCGCCGCCACGCGAGGCCGGGGGATGTGGGAACACCGTTGCAACCCATCGACCGAACCCACGCCCAGGTTGACGGTGCCACCCTCGGAAACTACCACGATCAGATTGTCCGGACGATTGGAAAGGACATAGCCGGCCTCGTGCAGCCGCCGCACCAGGGCTCCCGTCTGGTAAAGAATCTCCCGGCGCTGATGAAATTCGGTGGTTTCGGACAGCCGTTGCCCTAATGGGACGCCGCGAAGCGGCTCCGTGAGGAGGAGCGATGCGCTGCGCCACGGCCGGGAAAATCGCTGTCCCATGGCCAGCAAGCGCGGCGTCACCACCCCGTAGCGTTGCAGGCGAAACAAAGTCCCGGCTTGCTCCAGTTCCGGCGTGCCAAACCGGCGCCGCCGCAACCGGGCCCAAAACCACTGCCACGGCCGGCTCGTCCACCGCTGCGTCAGACGAAACCGGCCAACCATTCGAGAAAGCACTTGATTGCTATCCCCTGGCGGAGCCGGGGGTAAATGCAGCCATTCGGGGACCTGACCCTGGGGCCATTGCTCCCGGAACTGGCGGGTCACGCACAGGGCTTCGCCGTCGAGCCAGATGAGATTTTGTCGGCCGGCGGCCAGGGGAGGTTGGCGGAGCTCGCGAATCTTGCGCTTGTGCAATAGCCGTTGGCTTTTCTTGAATACCCGCCTGGCCAGGGAAGAAAAACGTAAAAGACGCGCTGAACTGATCGTCCAATAGGCATGCAAAAAGCGAAGCCGGTCGCCGGGACTGGCCAGACTTTCGCACAAAGACGCCCCCAAGGTGGCCAGGTCGCGCTCCCGCCCCGACCACGACAGGCCGGCACGACGATACCCGCGTTGCCAGTCCAGAAACCAGAAGCGCTCTTGGCCATTTTCTTCCTCCACCAGAATATGCTTGGCGAACAAATCCTCGTGGGCAAAGCCGGCGTTGTGCAGGCGCGCTAGCATTTGTCCCAGGCTTCGCGCCAGCGAACGGCGACGGGAGGATTGGCGGTTTTTCTGCAAAAAAAGCCGCAATTCCAGGGCCGCGGGGATTTCCCGAAGCAGCAAGAAAGCCGTCCCGTTTTCCTCTCCCGCGGCAATCACTTCCGGGCAGTCGAATCCCGCCTCGTGAAGGGCGCGCAGCACTTTCATCTCGCGCACGGATTTGGCCACCCAGCCAAAACCGGCCCAGGCATTAGCCCAACGATCGCGCCAAGGCACCCGATGTTCTTTTTTCACAAAGGCCCAAAGGGCCCGATCACCCTCCCCCACGGTCACGTGGGCCACGTGCCGATCGGGATGGCCGCTGTAAATCACTCCCGGTAGGCGCAGAAAACCCTCCACGGTAACTAGCTGGTGCTGCCGCAGAAAAGCGCGATACTGGGGATGGATCTCCAGCAAGGCCATCACGAAGCCTTTCGTTGGCTGGCTTTCTCGGTCCGGGGAAAACGGGCCAGCAACTCTTCCACGGCCAAGGACACCTCCGCCGGTGTCAACAGCGTCATGCAGCGATGATCCAGCGGGCACACCCGCAGCTGGCACGGTCCGCAATCCACTTTTTTCTGCAAGTGAACCGCCTTGGGAAAGTAGGTCTCGGTCCAGGCGATGCGCGTCGGCCCAAAGAGGGTCACCACGGGGCGATTGAAGGCGGCGGCAAAGTGCCGCGGGCCGCTATCGGTCGTGACCAGCAAATCCGCGCGGCGCACGCACGCCTTGGTCAGTCCCAGAGAAAGGGGGAAATCCGCCAACGAAAAAACCGCCGGGCGATTCGCCTGCTGGACAATCTGCCGGGCCAGCTCACGCTCGCTGGGCCCGCACAGGACGAGCAGGCCGCGGCGGTCGGCCAGGTCGCGGGCGAGCTGTGCAAACGATTCCGCCGGCCAGTGCTTGGCCGCGCCGAACGCCGCTCCGGGGTTCAGACAAATGACCTCGGGATACTCGCCCAGGTGAAATTGGCCCCAGACGCGATCGGCGGCCAGTTCATCCGCCGGCATCGTGAACAGCTCCATGCAATAACCGGGAGAAGAACAGCCAACGTGTTCCACGAGCCGATTGTAGGCGTCGATGACGGGGCTGGGCCGGACGCGACCCTGTTCGTCCGTGAGTGGCGAAAGTGCATCGGTCAACAGCCAGCCGCGGGCATAGCGGCGATAGCCGACCCGCCGCCGGCACCCGGCCAGGCAGGCCACCATGGCCGCGTGAAACGAATTGGGAAACAGAATCGCCAGATCGATGCCCTGCCGCCGCAGCCGCCAGGCCACCGCCGGCCAGCGCTGGACCCAGGAACCCGACGTATTGAGATGCATGATTTGGTCGAACCAGGGAGCCCCCTGCACTACCCCTTCGACGTAGGACCGAAAGACGCCCAGGATATGAGCCCGAGAAAAATGCTGCCGCAACGCGCGTATGGCGGGGGTGGCCATCACCACATCCCCGATCCAGTTGGGCAGGAAAACGGCGATTTTCATGGCATCCTATCCGAGGGATTCCGCGAACGCGAAACCGCCGAGCGAGCTACACGACGCAAGCCTGGAGGACATTAAATTTGAGAGATCCCGCGAATGCAAAACCGCCGAGCGAGCTACACGACGCAAGCCTGGAGGATATTGAACGATTCCAATTTCAAGCAGCCCGCAGTTTTTCCAGGAGCTGCGTCGTCGAAAAACCCTCGCGGAAGGTCGCCAGGTGCACCCGGCCGCCGTACGATTCGACCAGCTCGGCCCCCACCACCTGGTCCTTGCGATAATCGGAGCCCTTGACCAGAACGTCCGGCCGGATGGCTTGAAGCAAAGGCAGCGGCGTGGTCTCCTCGAAGGCGACAAGGTAATCAACGGCATTCAAGCCGGCAAGGACCCTGGCCCGAGCCTCCAAACTGTTCAACGGCCGCTCTGGTCCTTTCAAGGCCCGCACGCTGGCGTCGCTGTTGAGTCCAACGACCAGGACCTCGGCCTGAGCGCGGGCATCCTGTAAATACTGCACGTGGCCGGCATGCAGCACATCGAAGCAGCCGTTGGTGAAGGCCACGCGCTGGCCCAGGCGCCGCCGGCTATCCAGCTCGTGCTTCAGAGCATCGACGGCTACGAGCTTGTCGTTGATCGAACCGGTATTCCAAGCGGGATGGCCGTGGAGCAGGTCGTGGAGAATTTCATCCCGCGTGACGGTGGCGACGCCGATTTTTTCGACTTCCAGACCGCCGGCAATATTGGCCAAGGCGATGGCCGGCTCATAATCGGCGCCGACGGCCAGGGCCATGGCCAACACGCTCAGGACCATGTCGCCGGCGCCGGTGATGTCATAGACCTGGCGCGGCCGGGTGGGCAGAATCTTGTGCCGGCCGTCGCGATGTTTCAGGGCCATACCGTCCTTGTCGAGCGTGATGATGGCCGCCTCGAGATCGAGCTGGTCCTGTAGCTGGGCCGCCGCCGCCAGGACTTCGGCCGGCGTACCGAGCACGCGCCCGGTCGCCAGCCCCGCTTCCAGGCGATTGGGCGTGATCGCCGTGCAGCCGTGGTATTTGCGGTAATCCGCCTGGCGAATCGGGTCCGCCAGCGTCCGTATCCCCAGGGCTCGCGCCCCGCTGATGACCGCGGCCATCACCGCCGGCGTGCACACTCCCTTGTCGTAATCGCTGATCAGGACTATGTCCGCCCGTCGCAACAGGTGGCCGAGCGCCCCGAGAAGCTGCTTTTCCACGGCTTCCGGCAGCGCCGCCCGATCCTCGTAATCCACGCGGAGCATCTGCTGCGGATGGCGCTGCTGGGCCCGGCCGATGTAGCGCTCCTTGACCGTGCTCGGCCGGTGCGCCTCGTTGAGGACCCCTTCATGATCGATGCCCAGGTCGGTAAGGAGCTGGCGAATGCGCGCGCCGTCGAAATCGCCGCCGACCACTCCCGCCAGGGACACGCGAGCGCCCAGGGCGCGGAGCATGCTGGCCACGCTGCTCGCCCCGCCCAGCCGTTCCTCGCGCTTATCCGCATGAAGCAGAATGACCGGCGCTTCCTGGCTGATGCGCTCGGCGTCGCCCCAGATGTAGCGGTCGAGCATCACGTCGCCAACCACCAGAACGCGCGGCTGGCCGAGGCGCTGCACCAGATCAATGAGTTCGGCGGACATCCCTGTCTCCGAATGAGGGAATTGCCAATTGCCAAATACCAATTGCCAATTGCCAATTGGGAACAGAATGACTTTCATTTGGCAATTGGCAATTGGTAATTGGCAATTGGCAATTTTTTTTTTTCAAGCGGCTTGCGCTGTGGTTGGCGGCGCCAGGGTACCCAGCCTGCATGTCACGGCGGCGTGCAGCAAGGGCAGGAGAATTTCGTGGTGGCCGATCAATTCGATGCCTTCGGTGGCCGGGCGCTCGACGACGTTGACCCGCGCGCGATATTGCACTTGCTTGTCCACGTTAACGGTGACCAGGCCGTCGAGGCAATGACCGAAGTTGCGGACCACGGCCACCGCCTTGACGAAGACCTCGGGCAGCACCACGGCGCTGCCGAGATTGAACCACACCCCGTGTTGCATGCCGGACACCACGGTGCACAGGCGGCGGAAATCGATGAGCGAGGCCTCGCCCAGGCCGGCGCCGCACACGTGCGGATGCATGGTAACGATGTCGGTGCCGATGGCGATATGCACCGTGCAGGGAATGCCGACGCGATAGGCGGCCAACAGAACGCTGGATTCGGGATACGCACAATCCAGATTGTCCAGATGACGGCCGAGGGCCCAGCCCAGGCCGAGCTCGTGCTGCGACCCGGTGCGGGCGGCGATGGCGAAGGCATCGGCCGTCTCGCGGGCCATGCCGAACTGACCCGCCGGAAGCTGCAAGGTGACGTTCTCGCTGGTCTTGCCCGCCACGGCCAGCTCGAAATCGTGAATGGCGGCGGCGCCATTCAAAGCCACCGCCTTGAGCAGGCCCCGATTGATCCAGTCGATGAGGTACGGGGCGCAGCCCGTCTTGATGACGTGTCCGCCGACGGCGGCGCCGACCGTCCGGCCCTCCTGGTAAGCGCGAGCCAGATGGTCGCGGACGCGGCGCAGGTCGTTGGCGGCCAGTTGCCGCGGCAGGCTGTCCAGCCAATCGCTCAGGCTGGCGTCGGCGTGGACCGGTTGTCCGAGCTCGTCATGAAACACCTTGCTCGGCCGCGACACCAGGTCGTAGGTCACGACGCCGCCCAGATCGTAAGGTTTGTGATTGGCGAGCGCTGCGATATGCTGCGAGTTGATCGGCCTTCCATTGCGTGCACCGTCCATCCGCCCCTCCTTGGTCGGGTGTGAGATTTTTGGATCGGGAGAACTTTTGTCCGGCCGTTCGCGAAATTCCCGAGCAAACTATCACAAAACAATTCCAACTGGTTGCGTAAAAAACGCTCGCTCGGCGGTTTCGCGGGAACAGCACCTCCTTGAGAAATTAGGAATCCAACTGCAACACCTCCTGCAATTTTTCCTCCAGCAACTCCTGTCCCGCGGTGACGTGGAGTTGTATCTGCAAGGCCCACAGGTCGTGATTTCCCAAGTGCGTCAGCGGTAGCTTGACCAGGTCCTTCTGGGTCGTGACGACCAGGCAATCCGGTGCTTGCTGCCGCGCCCAGGCCCGTAAACCTTCGACGTCGCTGGGCGAATACGGATGATGGTCGGGAAAAGTCCGCCAGGTGCGGACCGCCAGGCCCAGGCCGATCAGCGTGCGGCGAAAGGCCTCGGGATTGCCGATGCCGCAAAACGCCGCCAGCTGGCGATCGTGCAAATCCTCCAGAGGACGAATCACCTTCTCGGCATTGATCCAGGCGGTCGGGTGATGGCTCGTCTCGATCACCGGCGCACCCCGGGCCAGGCGATGGATGCGATCGCGCACGGAGTGAATGATTTCCGGCCCCACCTGGTCGCAGCGCGTCAACAGAATCACATCGGCGCGGTGCAAACTCGACGGCGCCTCGCGCAACAAACCGCGCGGCAGCACGTAGCCGTATCCCCAGGGCGCCGTGGCATCGATCAAAACCAGGTCCAGGTCGCGATGCAAGCGGCGATGCTGGAAGCCGTCGTCGAGGATCAGGATTTCACTCGCCAACTCCTCAACCGCCCTGTGAGCCAAAGCCACCCGATCTGGTCCCTGCAAGTGAGGAACATCGGGCAGATTAACTTCCAGCAGTTGGGCCTCGTCATTTCGGCCGGCGGCGGCCCCGTAACCCCGGCTGAGGATGGCCACGCGGACGCCGCGCCGGCGAAAAAACCGGGCCACGTATTCGACGCACGGTGTCTTGCCGGTGCCGCCGGCGGTCAGATTGCCGACGCTGACCACCGGCACGGCCGCCCGGTGCACGCGTTTGAACCCCTGGGTGTACAACCAGTTGCGCAGCCCTATGGCCCAGGCATACGGCACACTCAGAGCCCGCAACCCGGTCCGCTGCACCGCCGGCCACAGACCGCGCTTGTCGCCGCGAATCAGCGCCTGATAATACTCGTGCAAATCTGTCCCCTACCCGGACCTATTTCCGGGGGCACGTTTTATAGCCCGATTCGCCCGGACGTGTCAACCGCGACTGGCAAGCCGGGGGGCGCGTTTTAGCCTGGTGGTTTCCTGAGCAAAAAAGGATTCTTTTTCCCCCGAGACAAAACCGAGCAAAAAATCCGGATTTAGGCAGAAATGCTTGTGTCTTTGTCCCCGCATATACAGTAGGATTTCTACCGAATAACAGTTCGGCGGAACGGGGGGGGCTTTTTTGGGAGATAACCATGATTAGGGCTTTTGCAATCTTTATCTTGGCTCTTTTGGCTTTTGTCCCGTTGACTCAGAGTCAAGAGAAGGCCAAAGGCGCGAAGGATCTTTCGCCTAGCGAAGTCTTCAAACAATGGCTTGAGGCCGTCGCGAAAAAAGATACGAAAACCGAGACGAAGCTGGGTTCAAAAAAGTATCCCCATAAATTCGACAACGTCGTCCTGTTCCGGGACCAGTTTGAAGGAAAAGCGAAAATCATTCATGAAGAAATCAGCGGCGACAGAGCCGTTGTTGTCTACCGCCTAGAACCTAGAGTTGTGGACGGGGTCCTCATCAGTTACCGCCTGAACGTCCTCGTTCGAGAGGAGGGACTATGGAGGGTTACGAGGGAAGCAGGAGACGTGGCACTAAAGCGAGCGCCGTAGGGCCGACTGCGAAATGAGCGAGGAAGAGAAATTAAAGGGACGCTGATGGGACGC
>CAZFGM010000034.1:16118-20121 GCA_964518515.1 uncultured Alcaligenaceae bacterium
AGACGACCTTTCGGCCAAGTTCTGGCTGCAATCGGTCGGGCTAGCGCGAAACTTCGGCTTTTCACCCAAAGAGATGCGGCGAATTCAAAGGTTGGTCACCCAACATCAAGCGGAGTTCTTGGAGGCTTGGCATGGGCATCTTGGCGCTGGCGGCTGACGAGCGGGTCGCCAATGTAAAGTTCACCAAGGATACTCTCTGCGTTGGCCTGCGCGACGGGCGGACCATCACGGTCCCGTTGGCTTGGTATCCTCGTTTGTTCAACGCGACCGCGGCCCAGCGAAAGAACTGGCGCGTCGCCGGAGGCGGGTATGGCATCCATTGGCCGGATGTCGATGAGGACTTGAGCACGGAGGGGCTGCTCCGGGGTGCGCCCGCCCCGCGCGCGGCACAGGTCGAAGCTCAGAGGACCACGAGCCGCCGAACCAAACGCGGAAGCTGACCGCGAAACGGGGGAGAAAAGGGGTCGGGAGTCGCTTCCGGATGAATCACATCTCCCTGGGCCCACGAGTTATGCCGAACAACTGGGCCAAGCCACAGACGACGGCGCGGACGTACAATCCGCCCGCGGCCAGGATGGCCAGGGGAACCAGGAGCAGAATCAACCAGGTACCGGGAGATGCCGCCGTGCGCCACTTTCATGACGGGCCTCCTACCGACCGGAAAAACACCCCCCATGATTAACCTCAAGCGCATCCTGGTGCCCACCGATTTCAGCGAGCATTCGCGGAATGCCCTGCGTTACGCGGCGGCGTTTGCCAACCGGTTCGGGGCGGAAATCTATCTCTTGCATGTGTTTCAGGACCTGTCAATTTTCCAGCCCGACGCGGTCACGGCGGGCCCGCCGGCAGCGGCGCCGCTGGAGGAAATGCTGGCCGCCGCCCGCGCCGCCCTCGAGCGGTCCTTGCAGGAAAGCAACGTGAAGGGACTCCCGGTGCACCCGGAAGTTTGCGAAGGGTCGCCTTTCGAGGAAATCGTCACGTTCGCCAAGGAAAAGGACATCGACCTCATCGTCATGGGCACGCATGGCCGCGGCTGGCTGGCCCACGTCCTGTTAGGCAGCGTCACGGAAAAGGTGGTGCGCAAGGCCCCCTGCCCGGTGCTGACCGTCCGCCATCCGGAACATGAGTTTGTTCAGCCGGATTGAGGAATGCCGGTCGCTTCGTTACTTACTGATTACTGCGCGGCTAATGAATGTGGCGGCCGGTTTTCAACCGGCCGAATCGGCAAGTTAAAAACTTGCCGCCACATTATCCGCGCAGCTCCCAAATAGTTCGACTTTTGCCCTCTTTACCCACCTTATGCCACCGGGGCGGGGCCATTGAACAGGATGCCGCGCATGCGGCGGGGTATTTTTGCAAAAGAACCCCATGATACGAGTTTGCAAATATCCATTCCGACCACAGCCAGCGCCGCACCGCCGTGATAGCGTCGGAAAACGTCGTCACTTGCTTCTGAGAACATGTGACGGCCTTCTGACACTGCCACCGCGGCGGCAACTCCGCGTACCACAGGGCAATCACGGAGTACAACCCAAACAGACATGGTGCCGTTCGCAACACCGTCCGCTCCGTCCAGCCGCGCGTCTTCTCCAACTTCAGATACGAACGCATCTCCTGGAAGGTGGTTTCGATGTTCCAGCGGCCTGAATAGTTTTCGGAAAATTTCTTAATCTTCCAGGTGTCCATAAACTATCCATCGGAAAATGATCCTGGACTACGGAACACCGGCATGAAAATATTTGTCATCGGCAAAGGCGGGCGCGAGCACGCCCTGGTGTGGAAGCTGGCGCAGTCGCCGCGGGTGGAGCGGGTATTTTGTGCGCCGGGCAACGCCGGCACCGCCGAGGACGGCGTCAATGTGGCCATCGACGTCAACGATTTCGACGGCTTGATTCGTTTCGCCAAGAAGGAAAGCATCGGCCTGACGGTGGTAGGGCCGGAAGACCCGCTGGCCGGGGGTATCGTGGATTTCTTTCACAAAGCGGGGCTGCGGATTTTCGGGCCCACCAAGGCGGCGGCACAGATCGAGGCCAGCAAGGTGTTCGCCAAGAAACTGATGCGCGACGCCGACGTGCCCACCGCCGAGTTTCGCGTCTTCGATCATCCCGATCCGGCGCGGACCTACATTCAGACGCGCGAATATCCGGTGGTGGTCAAGGCGGACGGGCTGGCGGCCGGCAAGGGCGTCATGGTGTGCTCCAGCAATGAAGAAGCCCTGGCGGCCATCGAGCGCATCATGGTGCGCGAGGAATTCGGCCTGGCCGCCGGCCGGCAGGTCATCATCGAAAAGCGCCTGGACGGCGAAGAGCTGAGCCTGCTGGCCCTGGTTTCCGGCCGGACCATCGTTCCGCTGGCGCCGACGCAGGACCACAAGCGGGCCTTCGACAACGACACCGGCCCGAACACCGGCGGCATGGGCGCCTACTGTCCCCCGCCCCTGGCCACGCCGGAGCTGCTGGCGGACGTGGACAGCACGGTGTTTGTGCCAACGGTGCACTTCATGAAGCGGCGGCGGCAGCCGTTTCGCGGCGTACTGTATGCCGGTTTGATGGTGACCAATCAAGGCCCGCGCGTCCTCGAGTTCAATTGCCGCTTCGGCGATCCGGAAACGCAACCTTTGCTGATGCGCCTGCGAACGGACTTGCTGGACCTGTTGGAGGCGGTGGTAAATGATCGGCTCGACGAATTTTCCGAGGACAAGTTGGCCTGGGACCCGCGGCCCGCGGTCTGTGTCGTCCTCGCCAGCCAGGGCTATCCGGGCCATTACGCCAAGGGCAAGATCATTTCCGGCCTGGCGGAGGCCGGCAAGCTGCCCAACATCAAGGTATTTCATGCCGGCACGAAGCTGGACGGCCGCCTGGTAATGACCGATGGCGGCCGGGTGCTGGGCATAACCGCCCTGGGGGAAACTCTGGCCGACGCCAAGAAGACCGCCTATGAAGCGGCCGCCAAGATTCACTTCCCCGGAGCCTTTTATCGCAAGGACATCGCGGACAAGGCGCTGAAGGCCACCGTTTCCGTTTAGGAAACCTACCCACCCGGCGAGCGTCGAGGCGTAAGCCCGACGTGTAGTTGGCTTCCACGTCGGGCTTACGCCGCTTACGCCTCGACGCTCGCCAGCCGACCTTTCTTTTTGTTCGGATCCAGGTCGGCGATATGCCGCATCAGGTAGGCGGTCACTTCTTCCAGGACCTGGCGGGTTCGCGGCCGGTCGTAATAAGCGGACAAATCGATGGCTTTGCCGAAGATGACGTGGACCGGCGTCGGCGCGGGGACGATCCACGAATACAGCAGTTTTTCGGTGCGCGGTCCGCCGGCGATGAACACGGGATAGACCGGCACGCGGCTAACCAGAGCCAGCCAGGCGATGCCGGGTTTGCCGGGCAACAGGCGATTTTTGGCGATGCCGCTGAGTCCGCCCTCGGGAAACAGGGTAAAGACGCAGCCGTCGGCCAGGCGGCGTAAGCCCTGGCGGAGCGAGTTGGAGTCGCGGCCGTTGCGCGTCACCTTGACGCAGCGCATGGAGTTCAACAGCAAGGTCGTGAACCAGTGGATGTCGTAGTGCTCGCGGGCCACCAGAAAGCTCAACATCCGCGGACTGCCGCCCAGAAGAAAGATGGGATCGGCGCTGCAGGTGTGGTTGGAAATGACCAGGGCCGGGCCGGCCGGCGGCAGGTGCGTAAAACCCTTGCTCCGCCAACGGTGCACGAGCTGGCTGACGATACGGGTAGCGAACAGGATTGCAAATTCCATCAGGGTCAGCCCGGAGCGCCGCCAGCGAATCAGCACGGCAAGGAACCCCCACACCATCGCCGCCGCGGCCCAGAGAACCATGTCGTTCATGTGTCGATCTCATTCAAAGTACAACACATTCTCTTGTAAGAGTAGGAGATATACTGTGCGCGGTCATGTTTGAGGGGAGCCGAGCCGCGTAAGCGGCCGGGTTTTGAACCCGCGAACAACCCGGCCGCTTACGCGGCTCGGCTCGCCGGAAAATGTCTCT
>CAZFGM010000035.1:0-20094 GCA_964518515.1 uncultured Alcaligenaceae bacterium
AGCTTAGAAAATCCTCGCAACGCTCGGAGAAATAGAACGTTAGTAGAACGGATAAACACGGATACCGAGAAAAATGAAGGGTTGATTTTTCTTCTATCCGTTTGATCCGTGTGATCCGTGGTTCCTTTCTTCAGGTTGCTTGAGACAAAGTTTACAGGCTGCGTACAAAAGCAAGACGACCGGCTTCCCCAAACAGTTTTTCGTTGTTTTTCGCCAACGAAATTGATAACTTCAAGATACGAGAAAGGTAACACTCCGCCCTGCCCGCCTGCAACCTTTTTATTCCGGAGCGACCCATGTTGCGACTGGATGCCGATCGAGCGGTTACTTTTTGCGACGGCCTGACCCGCCGCGATTTCCTCCATGCCGGGGCCATTTCCGTCCTGGGCTTGACGCTGACCGACCTGATGGCCCTACGCGCGGCCGGCAACGCGCCCGAGCGCGATATCAACTGCATCATGCTTTTCCTGGTCGGCGGGCCCAGCCACATCGATACCTGGGACCCCAAGCCGGAGGCGCCGGAAGAGGTTCGCGGTCCCTTCCGGCCCATCGCCACCAACGTGCCGGGGATTCGCCTGAGCGAAATCTTTCCGCGCATGGCCCGGCACGCCGACAAGTATTCCTTGATTCGCTCGGTCTATCACACCGCGACGGCGGTCCATGACACGGGCCACCAGATGATGCAAACGGGCAGGCTGTTCACCGGGGGAATCGAGCATCCGCACGTGGGCTGCGTCTTGGGCTACGTGAAAGGCCCGCGCGGGGAAATGCCCCCGCACGTGCTGCTGCCTCGACCCATCGGGCGGACGGGCGGTAATTTGCCGCACGGTCACACCGCCGGTTATCTCGGCCGGCAATTCGACCCGTTCATCCTCAATGCCGATCCGGCGGTGCCGAATTTCCAGGTGCCCGATCTGCTGCCGCCGTCCTACATTTCCGCGGTGCGTGCCGATCGCCGCCGGCGGCTGCGCGACGCCGTCGATGGCGCCATGGCCTCCTTCGAGGGCAGCCCGCAAGCGCGCCAGCTCGACGGCAATTTCCATCTCGCCTATCAGCTCATGTCCAGTCCCAGGGCGCGGGAAGCCTTCGATCTGACCAAGGAACCCGCTTCTCTCCGCGACCGCTACGGCCGGACCCGCTTCGGGCAAAGCTGCCTGCTGACGCGCCGGCTCATCGAGCGCGGCGTCCGTTTCGTCACCGTCAACATGTTCGAAACGGTGTTCGACGAAGTGACCTGGGACATACACGGCTCGCGGCCGTTCACCGACATCGCCCAGATGGCCCGCGAAGTCGCCCCGAACTTCGACCAGGCCTTCAGCACCTTGCTTGAAGATTTACAGGATCGCGGCATGTTGCAGAACACGATGGTAACGGCGATGGGCGAATTCGGGCGAACGCCGAAGATCAACCCGGCGGGCGGCCGCGACCACCATCCCGGCGTGTGGTCCATTCTGATGGGCGGCGGCCCGATCCGCGGCGGCCGCGTCGTCGGCGAGTCCGACGAGCTGGGCTACCGGCCCAAGACCCGCCCCCTCACCCCCGGCGAAGTCGCCGCCACCCTGTTCCGCGGCCTGGGCCTCGACCCCCACCGCGAGCTCCCCGGCCCGCAAAACCGGCCCATCCCCATGGTCGATTACGGCGTGCAGGCGATTCGGGAGTTGTTCTGATTTCTTCCGGGCTCTTTGATATCCAGGTGGCACCATGACCCGGACCCGTTTGCCAAGAATCAAACTCGACCTGACCAGGCCCTTCAATTTCTTCGACCGCCTGAAGGAGATCGACTTGTTCTTTCAGAAGAAGGATCCAGTCCATCAGGCGATGCGGCGCCTGGTCCGGCGCTTGGAAAAAACAAATATTCCTTACGCGATCATGGGAGGTATGGCCGTCAATGCCCACAACTATGAGCGAACTACGAAAGACGTAGATATCCTGTTGACTCCCCAGGGGCTTGCCGAATTTCGCCAACGGTTTGTGCCAAAGAATTATTCTCCAGTTCCGGGGCGCGAGCGGCGGTTCGTGGATCGCACCAACAAGGTCACCATCGATTTCTTGGTTACCGGCCGCTATCCAGGCAGTGGAAAACCCGGCCCCATTGCCTTTCCCGACCCCGAAGATGTGGAAGAAACCCTATTCAAGATTCGGGTGATTAATCTGGAAACCCTGGTCCAGCTCAAATTAGCCGCCCGTCGCCACCGGGATTTCGGCGACGTGGTGGAATTGATCCGCTACAACAACCTCGATGAATCTTTGGCCGAACATTTGCACCCCACCGTCCGCCGCGATTACATTGAATGTCTGGAAGAAAAACGCCGCGAGGACGAATACGAAGCCCGCAACGGCTGATCATTCTTGAGGACGCGACCAATGGCTTTTCGCTTTTTCTTGGTTTCTGGGATTTTTTTCGCCGGGTTTGGGCCGGTGTTCGGAGCCGAATTGAAGGTTCTTCCCGCCGACGTCCTCCTCACCGGCCCGCACGCCAGCCAACGGCTTCTCGTCGTGCGCGACACCGGCGGCACCATCGACGCCGACCTGACGGCCCGGGCCAAGTTTTCCTCGTCCAATCCGGCCGTGGCCCGCGTGGATGAAGCCGGCGTGGTGCGCCCCGCCGGGGACGGCGAAGCGATCATCACCGCCGTTTGGGGAGACTTGACAGCCGCCGCCAAGGTCAAGGCCGTCAAGACGAAAGAGGAAATCCCCTGGAGTTTCCGCAATCACGTCTTGCCGGTGTTGACCAAGATCGGCTGCAATTCCGGAGCTTGCCACGGCGCTCTGGCCGGCAAGGGCGGCTTGAAATTGTCCCTGCGCGGCTACGCCCCCAGCGACGATCATTTTGTCCTGACACGCCAGGCGCGCGCCCGCCGCGTCAACCTCGTCCAACCCGCGCACAGCCTGATGCTGCTCAAGCCCACCCTGGCTATTTCCCACGGCGGCGGGCAAAAAATCGAGGTCGCCTCTCCCGAGTACAAACTCCTCGCCGACTGGATCGCCGCGGGGGCGCCAGGTCCTTCGGACAAGGACGCGCGCATCGAGCGCCTGGAAGTCTTTCCGCCGCGGGCCGTCCTGAAACCGCAGGAGGCGTTGCAAGTGCTCGTGCGCGCCTGGTACTCCGATGGGAATTCGCGCGATGTGACGCGCTGGGCCAGGTTTTCCAGCACGGAAGACCTGGTGGCCGGCGTTGATGATCATGGGCAAGTCAAAGTGACCGGCCACGGCGAGGCGGCCATCAGCGTGTCGTATGCGAACCTGGTCGCCTCGACCTGGATCACGTCGCCCCTGGCTAACAAGGTCGATCCGAAATTGTTCGCGGCGGCGCCGCGGGTAAATTTCATTGACCACCTGGCGCTCAAGAAGCTGGCAAACTTGCGGATACCGCCGTCGCCGGAGTGCAATGATAACACGTTCATTCGCCGGGCCTATCTCGATGCGGCGGGAATCTTGCCGGAGCCGGTGGAAGTCGAAAAATTCCTGGCCGATAAACGGCCCGACAAGCGGGCCCGCCTGGTGAATGGCTTGCTCGAGCGCTCCGAGTTCGTCGATTACTGGGCCTACAAGTGGTCGGATGTGCTGCTCATTTCCAGCCGAAAGCTGGCGCAGCCGGCCATGCGCGCCTTCTACCAGCACGTGCGGCAAAGCGTGGCCGACAACAAGCCCTGGGACCGCTTCGCCCGCGAAATCCTCACCGCCAAGGGCAGCAATCTCGCCAGCGGCGCCGCCAACTTCTTCGTCCTGCACAAGGAAGTGACCGACCTGACCGAGTCCACCAGCGTCACCTTCCTGGGCATGTCGATCACCTGCGCCCGCTGCCACAACCATCCGCTTGAAAAATGGACGCAGGACCAGTATTGGAGCATGGCCAACCTTTTTTCGCGTATTGCCATCAAGAACGGCGATCGCGCCGGCGAGGTGAGGGTGCAGTCGCAGCCGGACGGCGAGGTGCTGCATCCGCGTCGCGGCCTGGCCATGCCGCCGGCGCCGCTGGACGGCAAACCGCTGGCTTTCGACAGCCCGCTGGATCGCCGCCAGTATTTCGCCGATTGGCTGACCGCCAAGGACAATCCGCATTTCGCCCGCGCCCTGGTCAATCGCGTGTGGCGCAATTTCCTCGGCCGCGGCCTGGTCGAGGCGGAGGACGACCTGCGCCAGACCAATCCGGCCAGCAACGAGGAGTTGCTTGACGCCCTGGCCAAGGATTTCATCGAGCACAAGTACGACGTCAAGCATCTCATCCGCACGATCATGAACTCGGCGACGTATCAGCGCTCGTCGGTGCCGCTGGCGGAAAACAAGACGGACGACCGGTTCTATTCGCGCTACCTGATCCGCAGGTTGCCGGCCGAGGTGGTGCTGGACGCCTATTCGCAAATCACGAAGGTGCCGACGGCATTCACGCAGATTCAGATCGGCACCAGCGGCGGCCAGGAGGCGACGGCGGCATATCCGCTGGGCACGCGGGCCCTCCAGCTTCCGGACACCCAGCTGGTATCGCAATTCCTCGACGCCTTCGGCCGGCCCGAGCGCGGCCAGACCTGCTCCTGCGAGCGGCAGCACGAATCCAGCGTCACCCAGGCCCTGCACCTTAACAACGGCAAGACGCTCAACGAGAAGCTGCGCGACAAGAAATCGCGCGTCGAGGAATGGCTGAAGGAAAAGATCAGCGACGAGCAGGCGATCAGCCGCATCTTCATGCTCGGGCTGTGCCGCCTGCCAACCGCCTTGGAGCGGGAGCGCTTCACCAAGGTCATGGCTGAGGCCGCGCGCGATCCACAGGCGACACGCCGCGAAATTCTGGAAGATTTATTCTGGGCGGTGCTGACGGGGAAGGAGTTCTTGTTTAATCGGTAAAGTGAAACCACCATGGGTATGGGAAGAAAAAAGGCGTTGGAACGCATCGAAGGTCTTATTCCCAGGGTAGAGGCTCATTTGCGAGAAATTGAAGAAAAACCAGAAAGTTGGGCTCTCTCTCACTGGAAGCATGAGATAAGAAACTGGCTTCAGCAAATGGAGGACGTTCTTTCCCAGGTCGGCAGGAAAACCGCGGAGCAGTGGGCACAGTACCTCGCTCAATGCCGCGCCAGGCTGGAGGGCAAAAACCATGTATGAACAGGCTAAGATACGATCTCTGCTGGAAAAAGTGTTTGATGAAATGTACTCCGAATCTCGAAACAAGAAATCCGCGCGCTACCAGGAGTTTCGACGGGATTTTGGCTTTCACATGACGGACTGGTTGGAGGACTTAAAAGAACTTCATGACGTATTCAAAAACCCTGATAAATATTCAGGCGCCACCGCTTGCCGACAAATAACCGGCATTCTCTACCATGTAATTCCGCATCTTTCCGCCGCGGGGCGGATACTTCTCGAAGAAATCCCGGATGCCTTTGCGCACTTGTATCATGTGAGGAAGCGGAATGTTTCCAAAAACTCGAAAAAAACCAAAGTGAAGCACGCGGGTTGAATAAAACCTCACAGGGCCTTCCTATGAACGCACGACTTTTTTTCCTCGCCTGTGGAGGTTTCCTGGGGACCTCCCTTTCCGCCGCCCAGGAGCCGCCCAGCTACGCCAAGCACATACGCCCCTTCTTCGTCAAATACTGCGCCGAGTGCCACAACGCCAAGGTGGACAAGCGCGGCCTGAACCTGGACAGCTACAAGACGCTCCTGGAAGGCTCCGATCTTGGCCCGGTCGTCGTGGCGGCCAAGCCGGGCCAGAGCAAACTGATTCAGATGATCGAGGGCAAGGACAAGACCGTCATGCCGCCCAAGACGGCCAAGCGCTTTCCCGCCAAGGAAGAGATCGCCCAGGTGCGGGCGTGGGTGCAGGCGGGGGCGAAGGACGACAGCGGGTTGATCAAGGTGGCGATTCCGGACATCAAGCCGCACAGAAAAAGGCCCGCGCCGGTTACCGCGGTTCAATATTCCCAAGAAGGGCTGGAACTTTTTTGGGGACAAGGTAATGAATGGGGTTTCTTGAATCCAAGGAAAGGAAAGATCTTAGACATTTTTCCTATTCCTGAAAACATTACCGCAATGGCCTTCACATGGGAACCGTATTGGCCCACTTTGGCAACCAGAAAACCAGGGGAGGTGGCCAAACTGCATTTCATATATCGAAGGGAAATCGAGAGATCCCATTTCTTGGATTGCAAGTCTTTGAATACCACTCACAGCGATTCCATTTTGGACATGGCCTTTCAACCTAAAGGCGATTTACTCGCCACGGCCAGCTATGACACAACCGTAAAAATATGGAGGAAGTTCAAAGAAATCCGCACTCTCAAAGAGCATAGCGACGCCGTCTACGGCGTCTCCTTCAGCCCGGACGGCACGCTGCTCGCTTCCGGCGGCGCCGATCGCGCCGTCAAGGTCTGGGAAGTCGCCAGCGGCAAGCTGCTCTATACCCTCGGCGAATCCACCGACTGGGTTTACACAGTCTCCTTCAGTCCGGACGGCAAGCACCTGGCCGCGGCCGGCGTCGATAAAAGCATCCGCGTCTGGGAAGTCACCGCCACGAGCCACAAGCTGGTGCATTCGGTCTTCGCCCACGAAGCCCCGGTCATTCGCCTGGTCTACGGCAAGGACGGCAAGACGTTGTACTCGCTCGGCGAGGACCGCATCGTCAAGGCCTGGGACGCGGCCCGCATGGTCGAGCGCAAGGTCTACGACCGGCAGCCGGAGACGGTGCTGGCTCTGGCGGTCTCGCCGGATCAGAAACAAATCGCCCTGGGGCGCTACGACGGCGTCGTGGTTTTGCTGGACGAGGCCACGGGCAAGGTGCAGCACGAAATCAAACCGGGGCCGGCCAAAGGGCCCCCGCCGAAAAAACCGGCCGGCGATCCATCCCTCCAGAAAGAGGTTCGGGGGACACCTCATCAGGGGGCTGACGCCCGCCGCTCGCCGCAGGAACGCGCCCCCCGTTTGCCGCAGAAGGATCCTTTAGCGGAGGTTAAAGAAAAGGAGCCGAACGATTCGCCGGGCACCGGACAAAAAATTAGCCTGCCGGCGACCGTTGTCGGCACACTGGATCGGGCCGGGGACGTGGATTTTTACCGCTTCGAAGCGCGCGAAGGCCAGGAGCTCGGCGTGCACCTCGTCATCCCGGAGAAATCGAAACTCGAGCCGTTTCTCCAGCTTGTCGATGATTCCGGAGAGGTGGTGCTTCAAAGCAGCGACGGCTTTCTCGGCTACCGTTTCAGAATTGCCGGCACCTACGCCATCGGTGTGCGCGATCGCGAGTTGCGCGGCGGACCCGGAATGACCTATCGCTTACGGCTCGGCGACATTCCAGTCATGACTTTCATCTACCCCATGGGCCTAGAGCGCGGGAAGGAAAGGGAGATCGTCTTGGGGGGCGTGAATTTGAAAACCCGCTTCGTGCGCGTGAAGGCGCCGGTGGACGCGGCCATCGGCAGCAAGATCGCCCTGCCGCTGAAGGAGAATCCGCTGGGCCTGCGGAGCGTGCTCGTCGGCGAGTTTCCGGAAGTCTACACCCGCCGCCACCCGGTGTATTCCGCTCAGGGCCACGCCGGCGACATCCCCGTTCCGGGCACAGGCAACGGTTATCTTTTAATAGGTGGCCAGACTGATCTCTGGAAATTCAAGGCCAAGAAGGGCCAGCGACTTGTCGTCGAGGTCAACGCCCGCCGGCTCGGCTCGAATCTCGACTCTATCATCGAGATTCTCGATGATAAAAATCGGCCGGTGCCGCGGGCGACCCTTCGCTCTCTGGCGAAAACCTACGTCACCTTCCGCGATCACGATTCGGCCGGCTCGAATATTCGCATCGAGGCCTGGGGGGAGTTGGCCGTCAACGATTACCTTTACGTGGGCAGTGAGCTCTTGAAGATCAAGTCCCTGCCGACGCACCCGGACGCCGACTGCATCTTCTTCAGCGACCGGGGCCAGCGCATCGGCTTCCTCGATACCACGCCCACGCACCAGAGCCTGGGCATGCCGATGTACAAAGTGGCGATCCATCCGCCGGGCACAAAGTTCGCCCCGAATGGATTTCCGGTCATCACTCTCTACTATCGCAACGACGACGGCGGGCCGGGCTACGGCCGCGACTCGCGGTTATTTTTTGATCCGCCCGCGGACGGCGAATATCGGGTGCGCATCAGCGATGCTCCCGGCCAGGCCAGATGGGACTGGACTTTCGGCTATCGCCTCACGGTGCGGCCGCCACGGCCTAGTTTCAACGTCACGTTCAATCCGACCAGTCCCGCCGTGTACAAGGGCGGCGCCATTCCGGTGACCGCCAGCGCCGAGCGCATCGACGGCTACGACGGCGAGATTGCCCTGAAGCTGGAAAACCTGCCGCCCGGATTTAGCGCCCCGCTCACCACCATTCCCCCCGGCGAAAACAGCACGACCTTCGCTCTGTTTGCCGAAGCTGGGGCAAAAACTCCTGCCAAGGGAGCCAACCTCAAGCTGACCGCGCACGCCGTTATCGAGGGAAAGAAGATCGTCAAGGAAGTCCCCGGCGGCTTGCCCAAGCTGATCGACCCGGGCGACATTGTCACGACCACGGTGGAATCGGCAGTAGCGTTGAAGCCGGGCGGAACAGTGAAAATGACGGTGAACATCGAGCGCCGCAACAACTTCACGGGTCGGGTCCCGGTCGATGTCCGCGGCCTGCCCCACGGCGTGAAGGTTCTGGACATCGGCCTGAACGGCATCCTCATCACCGAGCGCGAAACGCGGCGGGTGATTGTCCTCTATGCCGAGCCGTGGGTCGAGCCGACCGAGCATCCGATTGTCGTCCTGGCCCGGCGCGAAGGCAAGAACACCGAACACGCGGCGAAATCGGTGCTCTTGCGGGTAATTCGCTAGAAAAAGTTGGGCGCGTTTTTTCCCCTAAAAGACCGAGGTGCTTGAATGGCCTTTCCTTTTCCGGGGATGGATCCTTATTTAGAAAGTCCCATCCACTGGCCTGATTTTCATCCCCGTTTCATCGATGACTGGTGTGACGCGATCAACGAGAAACTGCCGACCCGGTACCGAGCTCGCTTGGGAGAATGCGTTTACCTCGTGGAACAACCCCCGGTTGAAAAAAAATTGATTTACCCGGACGTAGCCGTAGCCCAGGAAGACGTGCGCCCTTCACCCGGCCCTGTGGAATCTTCTTCGGTGGCCACCCTCGAGCCGGTCACGCTGCCAATTTCCATCCTGGAAGGACCACGGGAAACTTATATTGAAATTGTCCACCGCCCGGATCAAACCTTGGTTACCGTACTGGAACTTCTTTCTCCCGCCAACAAGGAAGAACCGGGTCGCAGTCAATACATGGAAAAGCGCCATGGCCTGTTACGCCAACCAGTGAATCTGGTGGAATTGGATCTGTTGCGCAGGGGCCGGCGCCTTCCCTTGGCCGCCCCATGGCCGAAGGGGGATTACTTCTATTTGATTGCCCGCAGTGAAAACCGACCCAACTGCCAAATCTATTCCTGGACTATGCGCCAACCACTGCCAATTCTACCCGTTCCCCTGCGTTCTCCCGATGTGGACATTCTGGTCGATCTGGCCGCCGTCTTTAGCAAGACCTACCAGCGCGGTCGCTATCAGATGGATATCGATTACGGTGAACCTCCGCCCGGTCCGATGACTGGCGATGATGGGGCCTGGGTAATAGAGCGGGCACGATCATTCAAAGGTTCGTGAACTGCAGGTTCGCGGTTCTGGCGCGGCGCGAGGGCACGAACACCAGGTTCGAAATCCATAATGGCCAGGTAATATTTCGCATGAAACTTCCCGAACACATCGCCTTTTCCTTTCTGCTGGCCCAGTTTGGCGTGCAGCAGGAATTTGGACCGGCGGGCACCGGTCTTCTGATCGCCGCCGGTATGTTGCCGGACCTGGACGGCCTTTCCGTTGTCGGCGGCTGGAAATGGCACCGCGCCTACCATCGCGTGCTCGGCCATGGCTTGCCGGTTACCCTGGGCGGTCCGTTGCTTCTGGCCGCCCTGGGAAGTTGGTTATTGCCGGAGGCATCCTTTGTTGTTCTGTGGGCCTGGATGCAAATCGCGCTATTGCTGCACCTGGCCACGGATATTTGCTTTTATCGCTGGCCTGTCCAGCTGCTGTGGCCGATCTCGTCGCGCGGCTTGGGGCTGGGCTGGATCGGCTGGAACGATCTGGCGCCCACGCTGCTCCTTTATGGCGGGACCGCTTTGGTATTGCTAAGTTCCCGGTCCGAGGTCGCCGCGGGCAGTTTGGGGCTATTCGGGTTGTATCTCTTCTGGCGGGCGGTACACCCCGCGCCAGGGTTGGGCTGGGCGACGTGGTTACACGAGGGCTGGGTCCACCGCTCGCCTCGCCTGTGCCGCTGGTTGACGGGAGATTTTGTCACCTGAACGAAGGCGTGATGGATTCTCGTTGGTCAACGAGAGGTAAACCGCGCACTACTGGCCCGGGGATGCGGCGAATGGCAATCTCCGCAGCAGTTCCGGCAGCTGCACTGGGGCCGTCTCGCCCAGCTCCGGATGCTCCTGGCACGAAGCGAAATTGTATCCTTCCTGGGTCATGCGCCGGGCCCATTCGGCCACGGGCATGCCTTTCCAGATGCTGGTCGGAAAGTTGGCGAAGGTTTTTTGCGCCCGCCCATCGGCCCACAGATCGAAGACGATGGGACCGTTGGGGTCGAGATAGACCATGGCGGCATGGTCGGCATTCAGTTCCTGGGGAATCTGGCCGTCGCGGCCGCGCTTGAGGACCACCAGGGTTTTCATGGTTTTTGCCGGGACGCCGGCCCCGGACCACGTCTGCTGCAGGCATTGGGCGGTGTGGCCGCAGGTGCCGAGGGAGGAATCGTGGAAGCGGCGCTGGGCGTGATCCCGGCCGGCCTGATCGAAATTGGGAGCGATCCCCAGGACCCACAGCTTGCCGGCCACGTGTTCCGCCACATGGTGGGCCTGCCGCAAGGTCGAGGCGGCCTTCACCTCCTTGGGCAGCTTCGCCTGCAGTTGCTTGCCGAACTGGGTCCAATCAAAATCGGCGGTCCCCTGCGGAGAAGGGGCCGGCAAGCCGGAAAACGCCAGGAGTATTACAAGCGACTGCGACAACATGCCGATGTTCTTTTCCTGCGGGCGCCGATATTCCACCCGCCCACGCCGCTTTCGGCAGGTTAAAACCTGCCACTACAAAAAACTCCAGGGAAAAGACGAGCAACCCTCCCGTTTAGATTTCCTACGCCAACCATTGGGGAATCAACCGGCTTCCCCATTTGCCATTTGCGGCCGGAGGTGCCGCTGCGATCCTATTATAAAAATGACCATTGCAAATTGAAATGCAAATTACTAATCGCGAACTAATACTATATTGATGGCTGCGCGGCCAAAGAGAATGTGGCGGCCGGTTTCCAACCAGCCGGTACGGCAAGTTGAAAACTTGCCGCCACATTGACCGCGCAGGGGTGGGTAATATAACCCTGACAAAGCTGTAAATGAGGCTTTGCGTTTCGCCCACGCAAAGTCCCGCAGCTTGAAACGATCCTTGTTCAGAAACCTGGTCTTCCTCTGGTAACGGCGAAACCGCGCCCCGCGCTGGGCAGCGCGGCTATACTTCGCGCGGGCAAGATTGATTGTTCTTGGTTGCGGGCTTTTGGCACGGTTCAAAACCGCTACTTTTTCCCTTGTTGGCCTACTAAAACTGACTTGGCCAACAAGGGATCTGATTCGGAAAGCCACATCTACTAGTCTAGGCAGGTTTTGCATCGAGCCGGAGCGGCCTTGTTGGCCAACTGGCGGCGGTGGGGAGGGAAGTAACCGATTGGATTACCTTTCCGCCCCCCGCTTGAACCGGCCGCATTCAGTATATACTGCACGCGGCCGAATGAGGCATTTCATTTAGCCGGCAAGCTTGCGCGCCGCGGTCAGCATCACGGCGAGCAAGCTCGCCGGCTAAATAATGTCTCAATCCCTCCCGCTCGCGGTATAAATTGTATTTCACCCCCGCAAAGGAAAGGACTTATCATGACGGCCCAGGAGGTGATCGCCCATTTACGGCTCGAGCCGCATCCGCGCGAGGGCGGTTTTTTTCGCGAATCCTACCGGGCCGCGGAACTTTTTCCCGCGCCTGCCTTGCCGGCGCGTTATGGCGGCCCGCGCGCCCACGGCACCGCCATTTACTACCTCCTGACGCCGGCGACCTTTTCCGCCCTGCATCGCCTGGCCACCGACGAGGTGTTTCACTTCTACGCCGGCGACCCGGTGCGCATGCTGCACCTGTTTGCCGATGGCCGGGGCCAGACGGTGGTTCTGGGAACGGATATTCTGAACGGCCACTGTCCGCAGGTGGTCGTGCCGCGCGGCGTCTGGCAGGGAAGTTTCTTGGAACCGGGAGGCGCCTTCGCCTTGCTCGGCTGCACCGTGGCCCCGGGCTTTGACTATGCCGATTACGAAAGCGGCCGGCGGAAGGAGCTGACGCGACAATATCCGGACTTTGCCGATCTTATCCAGCGACTTACGCGGGAGCAATCGGAGTAATCCTCAAGGCGGTGTGGTGAGGATGTCATTCCACAAACGGCTCGAGAAACTTCATCACGCTGAACGCCGTCGGCGGCCGGCGTATCGGGTTGCGGTCCAGAAGGCGGTCGAGGAGGGCTTCCAGCTCGGGGGGCGCATCGGGCCGGAACGTGCGTACCCGCCGCGGCGAAGTTTTTTGCAGTTGTTTTAAGGCCTCATTGATGGACGAGGCGCTGGGGTAGGGGAGCTTTCCGGAGATTAACCAGAATAACGTGGCACCCAGCGAGTACAGGTCCGAGTGCGTTCCCACGCTGGTCGGATCGGTGCTTTGCTCGGGGGCCATGAATTCGAGGGTGCCCAGCAGGGCCTTGGGATCGGTCAGGCGGAGAGAGAATTGGCGGACCAGGCCGAAATCCACCAGCTTGACCTGTTCCTCCTTGGTCAACAGCAGGTTGGAAGGCTTGACGTCGCGGTGGATCAGGTAGCGGTTGTGGGCTTCCTGCAAGCCGCAGGCGGCCTGGCGAATCCAGTTGCAGGCCTTGCCGATGGGCACGGGACCATGGCGGCGGCCGTATTGGTCCAGGTCGCAGCCATCGACATACTCCATGACCAGATAAATCAACGGCGGCTGGCCGGGGGACGGCGGCACGCGCCCGGAATCAAAGGCCATCACGATATTCGGATGCTGCAATTGTCCCAGAACGCGCATTTCCCGGTAGAAGCGCTCGAGCATTTCGGGCGGGCAATCTTCGTCGGCGGGCAAGACCTTGATGGCCACTTTGCGGCGCATCATCATGTGCTCGCCCAGGAAAACAATGCCCATGCCCCCGGCGCCGATGCGTTCCAGCACCCGGTAATTGCCCAGCACCAGACCGTGGGTCGTTCCCGCCAGGATGCGATTCAACTGATAACGGGTCAACAGGCCGTCCTGGATCAAGGCATGGCCAACATCTTCGGCACAGCGGTAATCCCCTAAACGGGTCTCATTCGTTTGCAGGAACTGCCGGGCCAGGCTGGGGGTGAGCAGGTTCAAGCGCAGGAGATTGTCCAGAAAGACCCGGCCGACCACGGGCCCTTCCCTGCCTGCCGGCGCCGCGCGCTCGTCCTCCTTTTTATCGCGGCGAAAAATTACCGTTTCTCCCGGGACGAATTCGCCGGACAAGGGTGAACCGCTTTCCTCCGCGGCCAATTCTTTGCCTTCCATTAATTTTCTTCCTTAGGCATACTTTTGGGGCGTAGGCAAAAAGGATTACCACACCCACTATCGAACTATAAATCGGTCCCAGGGAGAAAGCAAAAAAGGGACTGGAAAAATTGCTATCCCGCAGGACACAAGCGGCGGGGTTTATCCCCCCGTCTCGGATTCCCGGACGGCGGGGATAAACCCCGCCGCTGGTATTTCCCCACAGCCGCGATTCATAAGTTATATTTTTTTACCAACATCTGATTTCCTCAATGCGGGAGTCAAGCGTGACCGGAAGGCAGATTACTGTAATGGGCGTCAGCCGCCTCGTGGAAGGCTTGCAGTGGCACACGGAGGAGCTGCTGCGGATCGGCCGGCTTCAGAGCCTGGACATCGTGGTGCAGGAGCCGTCCATTAGCCGGCAGCATGCCGAAATTCGGGCCACGCCCCAGGGCTGGGTCGTTCAAGACCTGGGCAGCGCCAGCGGCACCTTGTTGAACGGCGTCTCGGTGAAGCAAGCGCGGAAATTGCAGAAGGACGATGTGCTGCAATTCGGCAAAGTGACTTTCCGGGTCAGCCAGCTGGAATGGGAATTACCCGCCGCCTTTGCTCGACCGGTGACCCAGGACATCCGCACCACGGGACCCATTATGCGCGTGCAAGCCTTTTCCCAGCTGTCCTGGGAACAGGGCCTCCGCGAATTGTCGCTGCCCGATGCCCGCCTGGCCCATGCCAAGCAATTCTTGACCCTGCTGCGGGCCGGCTATCACCTGAGCCGCATCGATTCGGTCAGCGAATTGCTGCAGTCGCTGCTGGACGATACCGTGGCGGTGCTCAACGCCCAGCGCGGCGCTATCTTGTTGATCGACGAATCGAGCGGGCAACTGACTCTGAAAACCGTGGCCGGGCCGAAGGGCCGCAACGGCAGCCGGGCCTTCAGCAACACCGTGGCGGAGCGTTGCTTCGGCAAGGGGGAGTCGCTCTTGTGCCTCGACGTCAACCAGCTGGCGGAAGCGCCCAAATCCGGCAGCATGGAGCGGGCCAACATGGCGTCGATCATCTGCACCTTGTTGCGTTCGCCGCGGCGGCGTCTGGGGGTGCTGCACCTGGACCGGGGGCCGCTGCAAGAACCATTTTCCCCGGAAGATTTCCAGCTCGCCGATGCCATCGCCGCCACCGTGTCGGTGGGCATTGAAAGCGCCGTCGGCGTGGACAAGCAGCGCGGCCAATTCCTGCAAGAGGTCTTCGACCTGGCCCAGCAGATTCTCGAGGTCCGGGACCCGGGCCTGGCCCGCCACAGCCAGCGCGTCGCCGACCTGGCCTTGCTTTTGGCCGATGAACTTCACCTGGGAGAAACCGAGAAACAGCAATTGCACATGGGCGCCCTGTTGCACGACCTGGGTAAGATCGGCGTCGCCGAGGCGGTTCTCAAAAAACCACGCGCCTTGACCCTCGAGGAAGAAAAGCTGCTGCGCGCCCATCCGTTGCACGGTGTCGCCATCGCCGAAAAGATTTCCGGCTTCACTCCCGCCCTGGGTATCATTCGCAATCATCATGAACGCTGGGATGGCAAAGGCTACCCCGACGGTTTGTCGGACGAAGCGATTCCCCGGCTCGCCCGCGTGGTGGCTCTGGCCGATGCTCTGGACAACCTGACCACGGTTCGACCGAGCGGCTCGGCTCTGTCCTTGGACCAAGCCTTGTCGGCCATTCAACGGGAATCCGGCAAACACTTCGATCCTGGGCTCGTGCAGGTTCTCCTGGGCCTACGGCCCAGGTTGGAAACAACCAGGGGCCTTCGCGAGAGCGTGTGCGCGTGAGAATGGTGAGTGGTGGCGTAAAAAAATAAGCGTGGGACTGATTGTCGTTCTTTTTCGATTCCGTTGAAAGAATAATTCGTAACCGTTCACCCCTAAAACTACTTCCACAAGCCACTGTAACCGCAGGCTTTAGCCTGCGGTGGTATAAAACGCATCGATTGTCCGCCGCCCAGCAGCGCAGGCTAAAGCCTGCGGCTACAGTTGTGTCTTTCTTGGCCGTGAACGGTTACAATAATCCTTGCCAGAACATTCGCCGAACCAGGTTGCCCCCGCTCGGGTGGTTTGGCGTTACCCGAACCCTTGAGGACAAACGACCTGTCACATCAAGAGTTCTTGGAAACCTGCCAATTTCAGGCCCATGCGGTCCCGGCGACAGTAGGTTTAGACCGTTTCTGCCACAAGCTTCAGGCGCAGACCCAGCGCTTTGGCGATGGCTTGAATGTTGGACAGCTGGGCGTCCCGGCCGTATTCAATGTCGCGAACCGTGTTTGAATTCGGGATGCCGGCCAACCAGGCGACGGCATACCAGGTCAAACCTTTGGCCTCGCGCGCCGCGCGGATTTGCGCGGGCAAGCCTGGTGGCGATTCCTGGCGACCTCTGCCCGGGATCGGTGGAAACTCTGCCACCACCTGCTGGCGAATTTCCGCGTGCCGCTTGCGCTCTTCGGCTGTTGCCGGCCGTAGGATGCGCTGCATTACTTTTTTCGCCATGAGACTAGCCTCCAAGTCGCCGGCCAAGTCCTTCTCTGTTGGCGCTCATGGTTCGGCAACCTCGTAGGAAGTTACCGGATAGACCGTATCTTCGTCTATCTCTTCGTACACAACGATGATGTAAATGTCGCCCGGCGTGTGCCCGAAAAGGCAGGGCAGTCCGGATGAAATGCTCTCGGCTGTACTTTCCGGGTTCGCCAACACGTGCTCAACGTCCTCAATGGTCAGACCATGTTCTTCAATGTGCTCGACATTGCCACCTGGTTCCTCGTTCCAGATGATTTGCCCCCACCCGGCCGTTCCTTTCGGGGCAACCTCCATTATCGCAAGATAATGCGATATTGCAATAGAATGTGACTCAAAACGCCGGGTGAAAAAGTGGCGTTTCTCGGTATTAGGCTGTGGGCGGTTGCGGGCGCAAGTTTTCCTGTCATGGTGCCGCGTCCTGCTAAGGGAAAAAAAAGCATAAAGGGTTGTCACGATCTCCATTCTCCGGTATCCTGGGGAGTCAAGGATGTTCCCCTCAGGTTGAATGGAGGTAGCCTATGTCTGGCCTCGTCCCGGCATTTCTGGTCCTGTTTGGGTTTCCGGGGGTTAAGGAAACTCCCTCGGTAAAACAGCCGCGTGCGGACGCCCTGGGCGATCCGCTGCCGGAAGGCGCGCTGCGCCGGCTGGGCACGCAGCGCCTGCGCCACCAGGACGCCGTCCAGGAGTTGGCCTTCACCCGCGACGGCAAGCGTTTGCTTTCCCAGGGCAGCGATAATGCCTGGCACATGTGGGAAGCGGCCAGCGGCCGCGAACTGCATTACTTCCCCTACGGCGGGTATTCGGTGTCCAGCGGGACCCTGCACCTCGAGCTGGAATTGCGGATTAATCGTATTCAATGGCAACGGGAACGGGAAATTCCACCACGCGAGGTGGCTTTAACGGCCGATGGCCAATACCTGGTCGAGACCAGCGGCAAGGAAGTCAAGGTGTGGCATCCGCAGCGGCGGCGAGAGTTGCGGCGGTTTCCCTTGAAGGCGAACACCGGACACGCCGCGGCTTTTTCCCCTCGGGGACCCTTGCTCGCCGTGGCCGACAATGATGCCGAAAATAACCTGATTCGCCTGATGAATGTGTCCGACGGCAAGGAGCGTCCGCCGCTACGAGTCCCCGACGGGCGCAAGATCAGCCGCCTGGTATTCTCCCCGGACGGCCTGCGCCTGGCCAGCTGCGAGGGCGCCGATATCCGCTTGTATGACCTGACCACCGGCCGGCGGGCACGCTTGTTCCAGGGTCACAGCCAAAACGTCGAGGCCGTGGTTTTCGCTGCCGACGGCAAGCGTCTGGCCTCGCTGGGCCACGACCGCACCATTCGCGTTTGGGAAATCGACGCCGATGACGAGATCAAAAAAATCTCTTACGAGGAGGAAAAGCCCTCGGCTGTGACCTTTTCCCCAGATGGCGGGAAACTCGTGGTTGGCCATAAGACCCGAGTGTATATCCTGGACGTTCTCTCGGGCCTGCAAGCGCGTGCTTGGGATGTGCCCGGGCCCATTTCGGCCCTGGCTTTTTCTCCGGACGGCAAGACTCTGGTTACCGGCCATTCCCACGGCGATATTCTTTTGTGGGACGCGGTCACGGGCAAGGGAAAAATACCCCGCGACCTGTTCCTGCCTCCCATGAGCGCCGTGCGCTACGATCGCCGAGAAAAAGCGGTGGTTGTGGGCGGGGGCGCGGAAATCCGCCGGCTTTCCCTGCCCGACGAAAAGCAAATCCTCACCCCCTTGCCCGATGCCAAGGAAGCTGCCCTCTTGGCCCTTTCCCTGGATGGCTCGCGGGCAGTCTGGAAGGTCACGGATTCCCCCGGTCTTCACCTGGGCGATACGCGGAAACCGCAGCCGCACGTGACCTGCGATCTTCCAGCGGAAGAGGTTTACGCGGTGGAATTTTCCCCGGACGGCCGCCTGTTGGCGACCATCGACCGCAATGGCTTTCTGATCCTCTGGAAGACCGCCAGCGGCAAAGAACTGCGCCGTTGGAAATTATTTGAGCCGGAAAGACACGGGTTTCGCGGGTACATGGCTTTTACCCCCGATACCGCAATGCTGGCGTTTATCGAGGGGAACAATGTGCATCTTCTGGAAACCGCCACCGGCAAGAGACGCTTGAGCTTCCATGTTCGCTACAGTCCGCAGGTATTGGTTTTTTCCGCGGATGGCCGCAGGATGGCCACGGCCGATGCGGATGCGATTCGCCTGTGGGATACCGCCAACGGCCGGCTGCTTCATGGTTTTATCTGTGGTGGCGGGTCGGTGCATTCCCTGGCCTTTGCTGGCGGTCAAAACTGGCTGGCCTCGGGTCACGATGACGGCACTCTCACCCTGTGGGACACCAGTTCCCGGCTGGCGTTACAAACCTGGAAAGGCCATCGCAACGCGGTCACCACTCTGATCTTTCCCCCCGACGGCAAGACCCTGATTTCCGCCAGCAACGATCGCACGCTGCTGGTTTGGGATACCGCGTTTCGCTCGCTGCCGGCCGGGGTAAAAATCGACACCGCCCAACTCGAACAATGGTGGCAGAACCTGGCCCAGGACGACAGTGCCGTCGGCTACCAGGCCGTGGTGGGATTGCTGCACGCCCCGGATGTGGAGGCCTTTTTGCAAGAGCGCCTGGCGCCGGCGATTGCCGTGAAAACCGGCCGGATGGAACAGCTGCTCGCCGACCTGGACGATCCGCGGTTTGCGGTGCGGCAAAAAGCCGTTTCCGCTTTGGAAAATCTGGAAAACCAGGCCGCAGCCGCCGTCCGGGCCGCCCTGGCCAAAAAGACCAGCCCCGAATCGGTCAAGCGGCTCGAAGCGCTGCTGGCCAAGCTGGAGCTGCCGCCGGCCGGGCCGGCCCTGGCCCAAACCCGCGCCATCGAGGTGCTCGAGCGCCGCGGCACCACCCGCGCCGGCCAGCTCCTCGAGCGCCTGGCCCAAGGGGCGCCCCATGCCCGCCTCACCCACATGGCCGCTTCCGCACTTCAGCGCTTGCGGGCCCGAAAAGCTCCGGAGTAGACGGCCCGAAGAGCCTATCAGCTTTCAGCACTTAGCTTTCAGCTTCCAACCAGTTATTTATTCCTGATGGCTGACAACTGATTGCTGATTGCTGACAGCTAATAATCGCTGCTTTATTCAAATTGCGCCGGTTCGTTGAAGGCCATGGCCAGCCGCCGCAGGTAAGCGCGCGTGACTTTGTCGGCACCGCGCGTCACCGTCATCACAAAGCGGAACAGCGGCACGTGCCAGGTTCCCCAGCGAATTATCGTTTCGTTGGTCGCCGTGATCAAACAGCCGCCCTCGATCCTTTCCAGTTGAACTTCAAACACCGCGGTCATCGGCACTTTCTGATCGGTGAGCTGGCGCTTGAGCCGCAGGGGGGATGTCGCTGCCAGCGTGGTCACTTTGATCTGGGTGCTGCCCAGGTCGTCCAGCCAGGCGAGCTGTCCATTTTCATCGGGCAATTGTTCCACCTGCTTGCTCAGGGCCCCGGTCAGGGGGAATTTCTTGTAATCGAGCAGGGCGATCCAGACCATTTCCGGCGATCGCGCCAGTCGCATCCGCACCTGGGCCTGGTATTTCTCCGGGCAAAATAGGCCGACCAACACCAACACCAAGGCGAGAAAAACCAGACAGCCGGCCAGCACCAGAAGTGTCAACCACCAGGACATGATCTTCTTCCTTCCGCCGGAGGAAAGGGCCCTTCTTCCAACATAACCACGAGAGGCCCTGTGTAACATGGGCCTGCCGGTCCCTGGCGTTGCCCGCAATCCTGTGCGATTATGAACCGCGCGTACCAAGGCGAGCGGCACTTGGAATCACCCGTAGCCGCAGGCTTTAGCCTGCGTCGGTCGCAGGCTAAAGCCTGCGGCTACGGGTATATTATGTCCTGCCGC
>CAZFGM010000036.1:0-10681 GCA_964518515.1 uncultured Alcaligenaceae bacterium
AGGACACCTACCACCACACCTTCTTCGAGATGCTCGGCAACTGGTCGTTCGGCGATTATTACAAGGCCGAGGCCATCCGCTGGGCGTGGGAGCTTTTAACCGAGGAATGGAAGATCGACAAGAGCCGGCTCTACGCCACCGTCTTCGGCGGCGACCAGGAATACAACCTCGAGCCGGATGAGGAAGCCTTCCAGCTCTGGACGCAGGTCACCGACATCGATCCGTCGCATGTCCATCGCTTCGGCAAGAAGGACAACTTCTGGATGATGGGCGAGACCGGCCCGTGCGGGCCGTGCAGCGAAATCCACATCGACCGCACGCCGGACAAGTCGGGCGGCAAGCTCGTCAACGCCGGCGACGCCCGCGTCATGGAAATCTGGAACCTCGTCTTCATCCAGTACAACCGCGACGAGACCGGCCGGCTCCACACCCTGCCCGCCAAGCACGTCGATACGGGCATGGGGTTCGAACGTCTCACCGCGGTGCTTCAAGGAAAGGAAAGCAACTACGATACCGATGTGTTCCTGCCGATCATGGACGAGATCGGGCGACTGACGGGGAAGAAATACGGCGGGCGGCTGGATGATTTGACGGATGTGGCGTTTCGGGTGATCGCCGATCATTTGCGGATGCTGACGTTTTCGATTACCGATGGCGGACTGCCGAGCAACAAAGGCCGCGGCTCGGTGATGCGCAGTGTGCTGCGGCGGGCGGTCCGCTTCGGCTGGCAGTGCTTCGAGCAGCGCGAACCATTCGTGTACAAGCTGGTGCCGGCGCTGGTCGAACACATGGGCGGGGCGTTTCTCGAATTGAAGAAGAACCCGGCGCGTGTCGCTGAAGTCATCAAGAGCGAGGAAGCTGATTTTCTTCGGACCATTGAGCGAGGCATGCATCATTTCGCCGCTGCCGAGCATTATGCCACAAAGATCGCGAGCGTATCAGGGAGTCAGGATCTCAAATTCATAAGAGGGGTTGACGTTTTTCAGCTGCATACCACTTACGGCTTCCCGCCCGATTTGACTTGCCAAATGGCAAGAGAGAGCGGGCTAGAAGTTGACATGGATAGTTACGAGAAGTTGATGCGCGAACACGAAGAAAAATCTCGCGGCCAGGCCGTTGCCCAGCAAGTCGCTCTCAACGTCGGTGGCGGGTTGCCTGAGACCGATGACGTACCCAAGTGGTTTTGCACCGGCGGGGAAGCCAAGATTCTCGGCTGGATCGAGGACAATCAATTCGTCCATTCCGGTCAACTCCAGGAATGCAAGGAAGTCGGGCTGGTGCTGGATCAGACCTGTTTCTATGCCGAGCAGGGAGGGCAGGTCGGCGACAAAGGACTAATCACCTGCCCAGACGGAACCTTCCAGGTCGAGCAGACCGTCAAGGTCGGCAACGCCGTGGCCCACCTTGGTCACGTGACCGCCGGAAGCATACAAGTCGGGGAAAAAGTACAGCTCCAGGTCGATCCCGCCCGCGAGTTCACCCGCAAGAATCACACGACCACACACCTCCTCCACTGGGTTCTGCAACAAGTCCTCGGCGAGCACGTCGAGCAGCGCGGCAGCAAAGTGAAGCCGGATGAGTTCACCTTCGACTTTTCCCACACCGGTCCACTTACCCTAGAAGAAAAGAAGGAAGTTGAGCGGTTTGTCAACGAAAAGATCTACGAAGATTTGCCGGTGCGCTGGCGTGAGCTGCCGATTCAGGAAGCCAGGCAGCTCCCGGGCGTGCGTGCTTTCTTCGGCGACAAGTACGGCGACGAAGTGCGCGTCGTCGAGATCGGCAACGGCTTCAGCCGGGAGTTCTGTGGCGGCACGCATCTGGATTCCACCGGCCAGGCGGGTTTCTTCAAAATCGTCGGCGAGGAGGCGGTCGGCAAGGGCGTGCGGCGGCTCATCGGCGTGACCGGGCCGGAAGCGGTGGCCCATGTGCAGAAACTGGATGCCGTGGTAAGCGAGCTGACGGCGCGGTTCCGGTGCAAGCCGGAGGAATTGCCGAGCCGGATCGACGGTTTGCAGGACGAAATCAAGAAGTTGCAGCAACAACTTCGCAAGGGCGCGGCGGGCGATCTGGCCGGGGCCGGAGACAAGCTGCTGGCTGCCGCCGTCGATGTGAACGGGGCCAAGGTCATTATCGGCGAGATGCCCGCCGGGCCCGAGGAACAGCTCCGCAACCAGGTTGACCGCCTCAAGCAGAAAGCCGGAAGCGCCGTGATCGTCGTCGGCTGGCAGGACGACGGCAAGGTGGGCCTGTTGGCGGCAGTGACCGACGACCTGGTGAAGAAGGGCCTTCATGCCGGCAAACTGATCGGGCAGGTAGCAAAGGTCGTCGGTGGTGGCGGCGGCGGCAAGCCCACCATGGCCCAGGCCGGCGGCAAGGAACCGGCCAAGCTGGCCGAGGCCTTGCAATTGGCTAGAAAACTCGCTGGCGAACAGTTGAAGGGATGAATTGGAGGAGGCTCATGACTGCAAAAGCCTACGAAGACATCATTCACGAAGGAATCCGGGGTCTGCCTGCCGATTGCTTGGCGGAGATTGTGGATTTCATTTACTTCGTCCGCAAACGGGTGCTCCAGCCGGAAGCTTTTCGAGAAGAAGTCCACGAACTAACCGTGCGTGTCGATCTCAAAAAGCTCACCCGGGACGAGGGAGCACATCTAGAAAAGGAATTTGAAGATTATGAGCGGCGCTATCCCCGCGAGTGACCTTGTCACGGACACGATGGCGCTTGTTTTGCGCCTGGAAAAGCGAAAACTGGGCCGCAAAGCAAAATCCGCCTTTGAAGGTGCTGAGGCGGGGAAAACCCAGGTTATCATCCCTTCAATGGTCCTGGCCGAGATCCTCTACTTGTCAGAGAAAAAAAGGATTTCCATCGGCCTTGTGGAGGTTGCCAATTATTGTTCCCAGTTTCCGCATTGCCAGCAGTATCCTCTGGATTTCAAAGTCATCCAAGCGGCCGCGGAAATCACCGACATACAAGAGCTTCACGATCGTTTGATCGCCGGCAACGCTCGGCTTCTGAATTTGTCCTTGCTTACCAATGACCCGATGATCCAGGCATCAAAATTTGTCAAGACGGTCTGGTAACCCGCCAAGGCGAGCGGCAGTTGATTCTACCCGTAGGACGGACATTCTTGTCCGTCCCATCCCTGCGGACGGACAAGAATGTCCGTCCTACAGAGGGCAAGTTATTTCCTGCCGCTCGCCCAAGAAGAATATGATGCTTTCCCGCGGTAGTCGAAGGGCTTTTTTCTCCCATTTTCCCCTTGTAATCTCCACGTTTTTGCTATCCTAAGAGGTGTGCCTGATCCCCACACGGATGAACCTATTGGGACCACGGATGTCATGAGCACCCTTTTTCTGGCAACGGATCAGATAGCCCTGGCCGACACGCTGGCCGACTTCCTCGACGCCGAAGCGCGGCAGGGCGATTTCTTCTCCCCTGCAACCATCGTCGTTCCCAATCGCTACCTGGGCCAGTGGCTGCGGCTGTGGCTGGCCCGGACCCGCGGCATCGCCATCAACCTGCGCTTTCTCTACCTGGAAGCCGCCTTGTGGGAATTGCTGCGTGAACAAGATCCGCGCAATCACCCGCAGCCGCTGGAGTTGGTCGATCAGGAAGGGTACCGGCTGATGGTCCTGTCGCTGCTCTTGGAAGATGCCCTGGCCCCGGAGCTGGCGCCGCTGCGGTACTACTTGCGCTCCAGCGGCGTCGAGGCCGGCCGCAGCGCCTGGCGGCGGGCCTGGCATCTGGCCGATCGCCTGGCCCGGCTGGTGCGCGATTACGAATACCATCGCCAGGACACGCTCATTCAAAAGTGGCTGCGCGGCGAGCTTGGCTATCCCCACTTCGGCGAGGCCCGCGTTCGTCTGGAAAAAAGCCAGCGCGAGGTCTTCCACCAGATCACCCGCCTGCCGGACGGCAAGCGCGACCGGCTCGGCCAGGCCGACGGAAAGCTGTATAAAACGCTGCCGCAATATGCCATGGAAATCATGGAATTGCGGAATGGCGATTGCGGATTGCGGATTGCCGAACGAAAGAAAGTGGTTCATCTGTTCGGCATCACGCAGATCTCGTATCTGCACCTGCACACCTTACGGTGGCTAGGAGAGCGCTACGATCTGCGGCTGTATCATTACAATCCGTTGGTGGGTCAAATGCCGCCGCTGACGAACACGCCGCCGACCGGCAAAATCTTTCAGGAGCTGGCCCAGCGTTTTCGGGAACCAGGCGACACAGGCAACGCCTTGCTGCGTTCCTGGGGCCGCGCCGCCGCGGAAAGCCTGTGGCTGCTGGCCGACCTGGTAAACGGCCCGTTTGCCGTCGAGGTTTTATCCCCTGGTGGGTTAACCGGGGCACATTTAGCCGGCGAGCTTGCTCGCCGGGTTCGGCATCCTGTCCACGGCGGGCAAGCCCGCCGGCTAAATGAAAACGTTCTGGGCCGCTTGCAGAAGTTGTTGTTGAATAGCGGTTCTGCTAACCCGCAAGCGGCACAGCAAGACACCTCGCTGCAAATCGTCGCCTGTCCCGGCATCTATCGCGAGGTGGAAACCGTCTACAACAGCATCCTCTACAATCTGCAAAACACGCCGGACCTGATGCAAACCGACATCGCCGTGCTGGTGACCGACATGGCGCGTTACCGGCCGGTGTTGCAAGCGGTCTTCGAGCGCGAGCCGCAGAGGATTCGCTATAACCTGGGGGATTTCGCGGCGGCCGGCATGAGCCATTTCGGCCAGGCCCTGGTCGGCTTTCTCGACCTGGCCTTGGAATCTTTCACCCGCTCGCGGGTTTTCGAGGCGCTGCTCAATCCATGCGTTCTGGCCCGGCTCAACGTGGACCGCACGCAGGCCGCCTCCTGGCTGGCCTGGGCCGAGAAGCTGGGCATCTATCACGGCTGGGACGCCAAGGACAAGGAAGAGCGCGGCTACGGCCGGTCCCCCTTGTTCGGCTGGCAGCTGGCCCTGCGGCGCTTGCGGCTGGGCCGGCTCATGGAGGTGAGTGGCGAGGAGCGCGACGGGCCGGCGCCGCGCTTTCAGGGCGTGATCCCCTTCGCCGACCTGGCCTCGAGCGACAAGGAGCAGCTCGACGCTTTTTGCCGGGCGGTCGAGGGCCTGTTGCCGGCGCTGGGGCGCCTACGGCATTTCCAGGGCAGCGGTGGCCAGTGGGCCGGGGAAATCCTCAAGCTCGTGCAGCGCTTCCTGGCCGTGCCGCCGGACCGGCCCGAGGAAGGGCAAGTTCGCGACCGGGTCCTGGCGGCGTTGCATCACCTGCGCGTGCTGGATCAACTCGGTTCGTCCCCGCCGCGGCTGGGTCTGGCTCTCATCCGTGAAGCGCTTCAGGACAGCCTGGAAAACCTCGAAGGCACCAAGGGCGAATACCTCACCGGCGGCGTGACCATCAGCGCCCTGCAACCGTTCCGGCCGGTCCCCTTCCGCATCCTGTATCTATTGGGCCTGGGTGAGGACCTGTTCCCCGGGGCGAACGTCTTACCGACGTTTGACCTTCGTAGCCACGAGCGCTGTCCGGGCGACATCCGCCCGGCGGAACACAACCGCAATCTCTTTCTGGAAGCGCTGCTGGCCGCGCGCGACAAAATCTACCTCCTTTATCCCAATCGCGATGTCCAGCGCGACCAGGAGCTGCATCCCGGCACGCCGGTCGTGCAGCTGCGGCGCTTTCTGGAACAACAGGTGATCGATGGGGAATTCCAGGTCGCCCAAATCCCGCTTTCGGGATGTGACGAACAGTACCTGGGGCTTGAGAATAAAACCTGTAGTCCTCACGCTCCGCGTGAGGACCGCGTCACGCGGAGCGTGACGCCTACACTGTCCGACGTCTGGGTGAATTACAATGATCAGGAAAAGCTGCTGGCCTTGACGGAAGCCCGACAGCGCGGCGCCGTGACCCTTGGGCCGCGCCTGGAAGCGGAAGTGAAACGCCGGCTCCAGGAGGCAAAAAAGGATTTTCACGTTCCGCCGGCGACAGCGGAGGTCGCCATGTCCCAAATCCCGACGATAACCATCACGGAATTGCGGCGGTTCCTGCTGTGCCCGGCCGAGGCCGCCTTGCGCCGCCATCTCGGCCTGACTGACGAGGAGGACCAGGAAGCGGACGACGACGAACCCTTTGTCAGCGATAATTTGTCGGCGGCGACCTTGATTAGTCGGGGGGTTGAGGGATTTGTTCGCCATGCCGTGGACGGAACCTTGGCCGACGCAGTGGCCGATTGGCAGCGGCGCTTCGCGGAGCTGTATGAGGAATGGCGGTTGTCCTGCCGGGTTCCCGAAGGCGCCTTTGCCGCGGTCGATCAAGCCGCCTTGGAACGGGAATTAAGCGAGCGGCTGCTCGGGCACGGCGGGCTAGCGGTGTTCTTGAAAAAGCGGCAGAAAGTTCCCTTCGTCGGGCCGATTCTGCTCGGCGAAAGCCTTCTACCCGTCAACGCGCGAGTGCATTTTCCGGCGCTCACCCTGCCGTTTACCGAAGAAGGCCCGTCGTTGTTTCCTTCCGGGTCCGCGCGGCTGACGGGGGCTTTTCCCCTGGCCTGGCGAACAGACGACCAATTCGAGTTGCTGGTGGTGAACCCGGGCCGTTCCCAGATTCCAACGCGCGACCTGTCCAAGCCGATGCTGGCTCCGCTGTTGTTTTTCCTGGCATTGCGAGCGGGCACACAAGCCGGACCGCGGGGAATCTCCTCGGGGGATTGGCTTGGAGACCGGACGTTGCGCTTGCACATCGCCCATGCGGAAGGCCTGGCCAGTTTCACCTATCGGCCGGGCGATCTGCCCGTGGACAAGGCGCGGAAGTATCTGCTCGATCTGACGCGTGACTTCCTCGATACCGCCTTCGATCTCTTGCCCTTTGAATTGGTGGTGAAAGACAAGGAACTGAAAAAGGCCTTCACGGAACGGAAAGCCAAAGCGCTGCAGCATGTGGAAGGTTATGCCGAGCGGCTGGCGGAAGCGGTGGCCCTGGATCAGGAGAGCGCTTATCCGAAATTCCGCGCCTCGGCGCTTCTGGATCTGATTGAAGCGCGGATCCCGGCGAACGCGTTTGCCAAGTTGCGGCGGCGCTTCCGCCTGCTGGATCGCGGCCCGGCCCGCAACCGAACCCACCAAGAAAGGACCAAGCGTGGTGCACACGCTCGCTCTGGACCGACACGCCGTTCTTGAGGCGTCGGCCGGCACCGGCAAGACCTACACCCTCGAACGGCTCGTCCTCCGCCTACTCGTGGAAAAGAACGTGCCGCTGGAGAAGATTCTCCTGGTGACCTACACCGAAAAGGCCACCGGTGAGCTGCGCGGCCGGCTGCGCGCCACGCTGGAGCGCGAAAGTGGGAGAGTTGGTGAGTGGGAGAGTGAGAGAGTGGGAGAGTGGGAGAGTGAAAGCGCACACACCGTCTCACACTCCCACTCTTCAACTCTCGCACCCTCTCACATCCTCCGTCAGGCCCTCGACCAGTTCGACCAGGCATCCATCTGCACTATTCACGGTTTCTGCCAGCGCGTCTTGCAGGAATATGCCTTCGACCACGGCCAGGAATTTCGCCCGCAACTGGTTCACGACCGCACGCTCGTGAAGACCTGTCTGCGCGAAATCCAGCGCCAGCACTGGCGGCAGGAATTCGGCGAAGAATTGCGGTTGGTTCTCGACCTTGCCGGCTACGACCGCACGCGCGGCGAGCGTTGGGAAGACAAGGTTCTCGACCTGGCCCAGCGGTTTCGTCCGGGTTGCGGCCACCGCCTGGTTCCCCAGCCGCGTGCTTCCTGGCCGGGAGATTTGGCGGCCCTGGACGAAACCATTCGGTCCATTCAGGAGCGTATCCAGCAGGCGCTGGCGGCAATGCCGTTGGCAAAATGGACAAAACTTTATGCCCGCCTGGCCAAGACCGAAACGCACCGGGGCCGCTTCCGCAAAGTTTTTCTTCCGGTTCTGGAGTGGTTGGAAAGCGCGGAGCGGCCGGTGGCGGGTTTCCTGAAACTGCTGCACCGCTGCCGCCGGCATCAGGAATTTGCCAAGGAGGGATTCGGTTTGCTGCGGACGGGAATTACCCCCAAGAAAAACCTGGCTTGGGGGCCGCCGTGGCTCGAGGCGGTGAACCTGCTGGAAGAACTGCGCCGCGCGGAAGACTGGCAAGCCTGGCAACACCAGCTCGCCGTGCGAACGGTCCTAGACTTGCAGCGCTTCCTGGCCGAATACAAGCGCCAGCGCGGGCTGATCAGCTTCGAAGACATGCTCAGCCGCATGGACGAGGGCCTGGACCCGGCCAAAAATCCAGGCGCCCCGCATCTGCTCGCCATCTTGCGGGAGCGCTATCACTACGCCATCGTCGATGAATTTCAGGACACCGATCCCTTGCAATGGCGCATCTTTCGCCGGCTGTTTCTCGACGGCGGCGAATGCCGGCTCTTCGTGGTCGGCGATCCCAAGCAGGCCGTCTTCCAGTTCCGCGGCGCCGATCTGCCCACTTACCTGACCGCGGTTGGGGAAATGAAGGCCAAGCACGGCGCTCAGGAATTGCCGCTGACCACCAACTGGCGGTCGTGTCCCGAACTTTTGGCGGGCTTGAATCACCTGTTTCTGGAAGGGAAATGGTTCACCGAGCCGTTGGCCTATCAACCGGTAAACCCGCCGGCGAACCGGGACGAGGGGACCCGGATGGCCCGGGACACTACCGGCCGCGCGGCCCTGACGGTGGTGGATCTGCACGATCTGGAGAGCTTAACCCAGGCCCGCCGGCACTTCGCCCGGTTTTGCGCGGCGGAAATCGCGCGGCTGCGCGATTCGCCGCCGGAGTGGATCGCCAAGGGCCAGCGAAAAACCCTCGAACTGAGCGATATCTGCCTCTTGGTGTTCAAGCGCACGGAGGTCCCTCCCCTGGTGGATGCCTTGCGCGAGGCGCGGTTACCGTTTTCCTTCTACAAGCAAACTGGGCTGTGGCAAGCGGCCGAGGCCCAGCACGTGGAATACGTCTTGCAAGCGCTGGCCCGGCCGGAAGAGAGACAGGCCCAGGGCCGGGCACTTTTGACTCGTTTTTTCCGCGTGCCCCCAGAAGATCTGGCGCGCGGCGACGACCTGCCCGCCCGTCACCCGGCCCGCGAATTACTTAATCACTGGCTGGCCCTGGCACAGAAACAGCGCTGGGGGCCGCTCTTTCAATCCTTGCTCGAAGATACCGGCCTTTTGCACTACGAGGCCCTCCAGCTCGACGGCGAGCGGCGGCTGGCCAACTTCCGTCACATTGTGACCACTCTCGAACAGGCCGCTTATTCTCAAAACCTCGACCTGTTCGGCGTGCTCGATGTGCTCCAGGCCAAACGCAGCGAGCCCGAGGAGGACAATCTGCAACCCATCGAGACTCAGCGCCCCAAGGTGAAGATCATGACCATCCACGCCAGCAAGGGGCTGGAGTTTCCGGTCGTCTTTTTGGCCGGCGGATTTACGGACAGACCGATCGGCGAGCACCTGGCCTATCGCGACGGCGATCAGCAAATGGTTTTTGATCTGACGCCCGATGACAAGGCGCGGGAGGCCTACAAACGGGATCGCGATGCCGAATATCGCCGCCTGCTGTACGTGGCCCTGACGCGGGCCATGGTGAAATTGTACGTGCCGCAGATCGAAGGGCCAAATCATCAAGCGGGACCGTTGGTCAAGATATTAACCCCGGCGCTACAGCAGGCCCAGATCGAAAACCTGGGGCCGCCCATGGTGGGTCTTGTGGAACCTCCGTCGGCGACGCCCATGGACACATTAGTCGGCGAGCCGAGCTGCGTAAGCAGCCGGGTTGAAGTGCCCGCAACCCGGCCCCTTACGGGGCTCGGCTCGCCGATGACACGTCCCCCGCTCGCCAATCCAAAGGAAGACCCCGAGGAAATATTTCCCCGGTTGGACCCCAACCTGTCCCAGCGGCGCATCGTCATCCGTTCATTTTCCAGCCTGCATCGCCAGCTGGCGTTGCGCGTCGAGGAAGGCGCCCGCTTCGTCGAGCGGGTCCCGCGCGCCGACGATGACGCGCCGGACGCCCTGGAAGGCGTCGATGCCTTGCGCGGGCCGGTCTTCGGCGACATGGTGCACAATATTCTGGAAAAGATCGATTTCGCCGTGGTGGGCCAGGCGGCAAATCCGCAAGCGCTGGCGGCCGAAGCCGGGCCGCTGCTGGATGCGGAACTGGCCAACAATCTGGTCAAAATACGGTCGCGGGCCAGCAGCTCACAGCTCAAGGAACTGGGCCGGCAGCAGATCGCCGACCTGGTGTGGAAGGCCTTGCACACGCCGCTGGCCGCCGCGGGCGGGCCGCTCTGGCAGGTGCCTCCCGCGGATCGTATCCACGAGCTGGAGTTTCACTTTCCCGAATATTTCGAAGAACCTCCGGTCGAGGTTCGCCGCGAAGAAGGCTTTCTGACCGGGTTCATGGACCTGGTGTTTCGCCGCCAGGGCCGGTTTTTCCTGGCGGACTGGAAGACCAACCTGCTGGACGATTATTCCGCCGAGGGAGTGGCCCAGAGCGTGGTCGAGTGCGATTATGTCCGGCAATACCGCCTGTACTTGCAAGCCCTGGCCCGCTGGCTGCGGCGGATCAAGGGAGATGCCTTCGATTTTGCCCGTGATTTTGGCGGCGTCTATTACCTGTATCTGCGCGGCATGAATGGCCGGGATGAATCCACCGGCGTGTACTTCCACC
>CAZFGM010000036.1:10781-17415 GCA_964518515.1 uncultured Alcaligenaceae bacterium
GGCCGACCGTTGAGGATTTAAGCTTGCGGCGCGTGCTGGCGGAAGTATGAACCGTGTATCTGCGCGGCATGAATGGCCGGGATGAATCCACCGGCGTGTACTTCCACCGGCCGACCGTTGAGGATTTAAGCTTGCGGCGCGTGCTGGCGGAAGTATGAACCGTCCACGAGCGGCGGGGTTTATCCCCGCCGTGCGGACTCCCTACCGCCGGGATGAACCCGGCGGCTCGCCCGCGGTAAAACGAACCGGGAAAAAACAATGACCGCTACCCTGGAAATACCGGAATATCTCGGCGATCTCTTCCCCGACGCCGGTCCGGAGCTGATGGCCCTGTTCGCCGGCGCGGCGGAAAATGCGGGTTTGGTCCAGGCGGATTTCTTGACCCTCAAGGACCTGGTGGAGCTTTCCGGCTATACCGCTGCCGAGCCGCTGCACGCCCTTCTTTTGGCCATGCTGCTGGCCCTGGAAGAAGGCAGCTTGTGCGTGGAGGTTTCCGAAGCTGGGTTGATGGGCCGCTTGATCGACCTGGTGGATGAACCTCAGGCCCGCGCTTGGGCAAGCCGCATCCTGACCGGCCTGGAAACGGGGTATCCGGAATTGATTGCCTCCAGCCCCGACGCCGGCAAGCCGGTCGTGTTGTGGCCCGGCGACCGCTTTCTCTATTTCCAAAAATACCTTCGCCATGATTTGCTTTTCCGGGAGGAGGTGGGGAAACGATTGGCCTCCCCCGCGGCGCCGGTGGATGCGGCCAACCTCCGCGCCATTGTCCAGGAGATTCTGGTCGTCAATCCGCTGCACTTACAAGGCAAGCCCCTCGTTCTCGATCCGCGGCAGCGCCTGGCCCTGGGAGTGGCCCTGGTGCAAAACTTCGCCATCATTTCCGGCGGGCCGGGAACCGGCAAAACCTCCATTGTCTTCACCCTGTTGCGCTGCCTTGTGCGCCAAGGGATTGCCCCCGAGCGCATTGCCCTGGCGGCTCCGACCGGCCGGGCCGCCCAGCGCCTGACCGATTCGGTGCGTGCCGGCCTGCAGCTTCTGCCCCCGGGATGGAAGGAAAGTCCCGATGCCCAGCTCGAAAACCTTCCGGCCCACACGCTGCATCACCTGTTGCACTATCATCCGACCCGCGGCACCTTCGGCCATCACGTGGAAAACCCCGTGCCGGCCGAGGTCGTGATCGTGGATGAAGTTTCCATGGTGGGCCTGGTCCTCATGGCCCAGCTCTTGCAAGCGCTGCGGCCCGAGACCCGCTTGATCCTCCTGGGCGACAAGGATCAGTTGCCCTCGGTCGAGGTCGGCGCCGTCCTGGCCAGCTTGGTGCTGGACGATGGGCAAACCCGCTTCAGCCCCAGGGTTCGAACTCTCTTGCACCAACTGGTGGACGTCGAAGTAGGGCGGATTTCCAATCCGCCCGGACAGATTGAAAATTTGTCCTACTCCTCTTTGGAGCTTGATTATCTGGTCGTGCTTGAGGCCAACTATCGCTCGCAGGCGCACATTCGCGAGGTCGCCGCGGCCATCAACCGGCAAGAATCCTCGCTGGTGGATAACCTGCCGGTCATCCAGTCCTTGGCGGATGACCTGGCGCAAGTGGAAGCGCAGGGCGGTTGCTGGCTGCTGCCGCAACCGGAGACCGGGACGGCCGTCTTGCGCCAGGCCCTGGAAAGCTGGGCGAAGTATCAATTCCTTTCCCCGGTTGCCGGCCTCGGCTCCTACGAAGACCTGGTCAAACAGGGGGATGGCCGGCTGGCCGCGGATAAGGACGCCTTGCCCGTTTTTTTAGATCGCCTGTTTCGGCTCCTGGCCCGGTCGCGAATTTTGACCTTGGTGCGCGAAGGGCCGTGGGGATGCGTGAACGTCAATGGCTATCTGGATCAAATCCTGCGGCCGCGCTGTGACCGGCACAGCCGGGGTCTGCTGTTCGCCGGTGCTCCGGTGCTCATTACCCGCAATGACCACGCCCGCCAGTTATTCAACGGCGATGTCGGCATTGCCCTGCGGTGCCCCGGCGGCGGCCTGCGCGTGGTGTTTCCGCGCCCGGAAGGCTTGGTGTCCTTCCCGGCCGACAGCTTGCCGGCTCACGAGCTCGGCTTCGCCCTCACCGTGCACAAGAGCCAGGGCTCGGAATATGACCATGTGCTGCTGCTGGCGCCGCCCAGCGGCGGCCGACGGTTATTGACCAAGGAGCTACTGTACACCGCGGTCACGCGGGCCAAGCACCTGGCGATCCTGGCGGCAACACGCGCGGCCCTGCAATTTGCCATCGGGCGGAAGATGACCCGCGAATCGGGGTTACGAGCGGCGGGGTTCATCCCCGCCGGGGAGTGCCCTCCCACACGGCGGGGGTGAACCACGCCGCTCGACAGCTTGGCGAATATTCACCCGGTTTGCAATTCCTGAAGAAGCTGCTTGACTCTGATTTCGATCAGGTCGCGGACCTGGCGAAACTGGTCCGGCGGCAGGTCCTTGGGGTCGGGAATGCCCCAATCCAGGAGGCGGCGGGCGCGGACCTGGGGACATGCATCGCCGCACCCCATGAGGACCGCGGCATCGTATTCCCCTGGCGGTATGTCCGTCAAGCCCTTGGACGTGTGGGTTTGCAAATCGTAGCCCAGCTCACGCATGAAGGCCACCGCCCGGGGATGGACGCGGCCCGAAGGCCTGGAACCGGCGCTGTACACCGCGACCTCGTCGCCGCCATGCCGCCGGGCAAAGGCCTCGGCCATCTGGCTGCGGCAGGAATTCTCCACGCAGACGAACAGAATCCGCTTCTGGGGTTTCGAAATCGGCGAGTCCATTGTTCCTTGCGGGAAAAAATCGACAGTGCTTACAAACAAGAAGAAAGCGAGAAAAAGAAAAGCTCTTTGTCCAAGAGAACTCTCCTCGGTCCAAACTTTCTTCCACCAGCGAATACCGCGCTCCCGGAAAAACATAACCCCCCCATTTTTTAAAAATGCCAATTGCAAATTGGCAGAGCAGGCAAGCCATCTTCAATTGGCAATTGGCAATTCCTGTTTTTCACGCCGGCGCCGTTTCCGCCTGCGGCGCCGGTTGCCGGCCGCGGACGGCTTCCGGAGCGCCTTCGCCGAAGATCAACAACAGCGGGCTGGCGATGTAAATCGAGCTGTACGTGCCGACCACCACGCCGACCACCATGACGAAGGCGAACAGATGTACTCCCGGTCCGCCCCACACGAATAAGACGAACACCACCAGCCAGGTCGTGAACGACGTCAACAGGGTCCGGCTCAGGGTCTGGTTGACGCTGTCGTTGATCATCTGCGGAGTGAGGTCGGGGTTCTTGCCGCGGACCTCGCGGATGCGGTCAAAGACGACGATGGTGTCGTTGACGGAATAGCCGACCAGGGTCAGGAGTGCGGCCACGGCCGCCAGGTCGATCTTGAAATCCTCCAAGAGCAAGGCCTGGCCCCACCAGGTGTCGTAAACGAAGTGGCAGGCGGCGATGGCTCCGAGCGTGAAGAACAGGTCGTGGATCAAGCACAAGACGGCGGCCAGGCCGAAGGTCCAGTTGCCGAAGCGGAACCACAGGTACAAGGCGATGGCGCCCCAGCTGGCCAGGATGGCCCACAGGGCGCGGAAACGGGTTTCCGCCGCCAGCTGGCTGTCGAAGTTCTCCAGCGCTTCCGGCTGCGGCCGGTTGACGAATTCGCTGCGCACCGCTTCCAGGGCTTTTTGCACGCGCTTGATCATTTCCTGATAATCGAGCGGTCTGTCTTTTTCTTTCAAGGTATCCAGGGGGGGGAGAAAACTGATCTTCATGGTGGCGAAGCGGCCCTCTTGGGAAGTCCCCTCGCCGGCCACGTCCACTTGAAAGCGCAGCTTTCTGGTGCCCTTCTCCGCCGGGTTTTCCTGGGTCAGCACATCGTCCTTCATCAGCGCCCGCGTCACCAGGGTCTTGATGATGCTGGGCGAGCCGTAATCCTTATTCAGTTCCGAGAGCCGTTTCTCTTTGGGTTTTTTCTGGTCCTTGAGGACCCAATCGGCAATCTTGGCGGGGTCCTTTTCCCTCTCTAATTCGGGGTCGAGTTTCTTAAGATCCTCCGAATAAAACCGCAGCCGGGTCCCGTCTTTGGTGACCGGCTCGTAGCCCATGTAGACTTTTTTCATGAGCGGCCCCCCCTGGTCGCGGAACAAGCGATCGATGACCACCTGCACCAGCTCGGTTTCCCGCTCGGTGGTGCGCACGGCGAAGAAATGGCTATCGCCCGAATCGCCGCCCATGGCGGAAACGCGGGGGCGATCGAAGTCCGGAAACAGCACCTCGACGGCGGGATCGTGGATTTTGCCGACGCGTTCCCTGATTTTGTCCTCGTGGTCTTTTTTCGAGGACGGAGCCAGGGGGTTCGACAGAATCACCAGGTATTCTTTTTCCTTGGGGCGGTCCTGGAGGGCGTCATCCTGGAAAGTAATCAGGTATTCCAGACCTTCCTTGACCTCCTGGACGCTTTCGATTTGCAAATATTTTTTCTGGTTGTCGTCCTCGACCAGCTCCCGGTACTGAGCAATGTCCCTAAACTTGCCCGGCTTGAGCTGGCCGCTGTACTTGGTGCCGCCGCGAAAGTCGATGTTCAGACCGTCCGTCCCGCGGGCGATAAAGACCGTCATGCCGAAAACCGCCAGGCCGATGGTCACGGCGAACATGATGTTGCGGATGGCCATGAAATCCAGGTCCGGCCGGGACAAGAGCTTGAACATGCTCAGTTTCTTCAGCCAGCCCTTGACCTGCCAGACGTCGAAGATCACCCGCGTCATGAACAGCGAGGTGAACAGGCTGATGATCAGGCCCACGGTCAAGCTGACGCCGAAGCCCTTGAGCTGATCGTTGCCCACGATGTACAGGACGATGGCGGTGAAGATGCTGGACAGATGGGTGTCGATGATGGTGGGCAAGGCGCGTTCGTAGCCGTTGCGCAGGGCGAGGACCAGGGTGGCGCCGCGCTCGCGTTCCTCGCGCAAGCGCTCGTAGATGAGCACGTTGGCATCGACGGCCATGCCGAGCATGAGCACCAGGCCGGCCAGGCCGGGCAGGGTGAAGGTGGCCTGCACGGCCACCATGAAGCCTATCGTCAACAGCAGGTTGGCCAAGAGGGCAATGCTGGCGACCACGCCGGCGAAGCGGTAATACAGGATCATGAAGCCCACCACGGCGACGAAGGCCCACAGGACGGCCCAGATCCCCTTGACGATGGTGTCTTCGCCGAGGGTGGAGCCGATGGTGCTTTCGGCCACGGGTTGCTGCTTGAGCGACGCCGGCAAGGCGCCGGCGCGGAGAATGTTGACCAGGGCGTCCACCTCGCGCGCCGTGAACGAGCCGCTGATCTGGCCGCTCTCGCGAATTTCCGAGTTGATGGTCGGCGCCGACATGATCAGGCCGTCCAGCACGATGGCCAAATGGCGTTTGTGCTCGTCGCCGCCCTTGCCGTCGGGGACATTTTTCCGCGTCAGGGCGCCGAACAGGTCGCCGCCGGCAGCATTGAAGCGGAAGTGCACGGCCGGCGTCACTCCCTGGCGGTCCGGGGCGGCCTGGATCAGGTATTTGCCGTCGATTTTCGGCACGCGGCGCTTTTTGGAAAAATCGTCCGGATCGATTTCCGGATCGCGCGTCAGCACGAAGTATTCCACGGCCTTGTTCTTGCGTTCCTCCTCGGCCAGGTTCTGGTTTTCGCAGACACGGCTGAAGAAGAGGGCCCCGTTCAAGACGTCGGTACCGTCGATGTACTTGAACTTGCGCTGGTCGTCGGTAAATCCGCCCCCTATTACTACTTGGCGATCGCGGGCGGACTTGGCCTGGAGCCAGAGTTGGTTGCGGCGCCCTAATTTTTTTTCTTCCAGGAGGCCTGGATCAAATTGGGAAGCGTTGTCCAGGCCGAGTTGGCGGCGCTCCTGCGGGCCCAGCTCGACCCAGCTGTAGGTGACTTCGCTGACTTCCCCACGGGCCAGGTTGATCTTGAAGGGCCGGTTGATGTCGCCCTCGCGCGGCCCCGGCGGGGGTTCGCCGCGCTCTTGCGCTTCCTTCAATCGCGCCTTGTATCTCGTGTCCTCGATTAGAACCTTGGCCTGCGTGATGGCTTCCTCGTCATCCTTTTTGTTGGCCAGGATGCGGAACTCCAGGCTGCCCACCTTGGACACCAGGTCCTTGATGCGCTGAACCTCTTCCACGGTCAGGTCCTTGGCCCGGCCCGTCTTGCGGTAGCGGGTTTCAATGTCCTTGGTAAGAGCGCGGAGCGACGGCCCGTAATATTTCTTGATGAACTTGTCGGCTTCGTCGAAGCGGACGAACTTGGTGGTATCGCCGAGGACGTCCTGGCCCAGGAGCGGCTCGAGGACGGCCAGCCCGGCGGCGGCGATCAGGTTGCCGCGCGTCTGCATCAGGCCGATCAGCTCTTCATGGCTATCCGGGGTGATGACGATTTTGAACCCCAGGGCGCCCACGTCCTTGGCGCTCTGATCTTCCTTGTCGTCCGGATTGAACAGGGTCGTAAGCGCGGGCCAGTCCTTGCGGGCCTCTTTCAGACCTTGCGGATTGGGGTTGACGTCGGTATCGGCGGAAAGATGGCGGAAGAAATCTTTGTGGCGGACGCGGGCCAGCATTTTTTCCCAGGCCTGCTCCTTG
>CAZFGM010000036.1:17515-18726 GCA_964518515.1 uncultured Alcaligenaceae bacterium
GAAGAAATCTTTGTGGCGGACGCGGGCCAGCATTTTTTCCCAGGCCTGCTCCTTGATCCAGGCCTCCGCCGAGCGTTCCGAGGCGCCTTCGCGCAACTCGGCCACCAGGGTTTCCGTGAAGACCTTGAGTCGGTTCTCCCCCCCTCCGAGGCGGATTGCCTGGATCACCGGCGTCTTCCCCGCGGAGAAGGTGACGGCAACTTCCGCCCCCTCCAAATTTTTCGCCTTGGGCCCCTCCGCGAGCGGTTTGCCCTGTGCGTTCAGGACGCTGACATCAGGTGCCAGCTTTTCCGTCCGTTCCTGAGGGCCGACGACCAGGATCACGGTGCTGTCCTTGAGGTTCAGCTTCTTTATTTTCGCCGGCCACACGGTGAACAATTTCCAGGTGTTGTGGAACAGCTGGATGTTAACCGCGTGCGTATGGCCGGCGGAGGCCAGGAGCGGCAGGAGGCCCTGGGCCTGGGCGGCGACCGTGCTGGCCGCCGCCAGGGGGGTGAGATCGGCATATTTGGCATCCTGGTGGTTTTTCAAGCGCGGGAATTTACTTTTGCCAACGTATTCGCCCTTGTGGGCCTTGTCCGGGTCGCGGCCGTAGGTGTTCAGGAGAAATTCGCGCCAGTTTTCCGGCGCGCCAAAGACCAGCGGCTTGACCCAGATGGATTCGGACACCCGCAGATGGATCATGTTGGCCAACTCGAGGATTTTGCCCCGGCCGACTTCCAGCTCCACATCCACCCCGTAGTCTTCTTTCACTTTCTTCCTTAAGTCCTCCAGCAGCTCGCGCCAGGCTTTCTCGGCCGCCTCGGTGCGATGGGTGCCGCCGGTGGGCAGAATGATCTCGACGCGGCCTTCGCCACCCGCCGGACGGATCTGGATATTGTACAGGTCGTTGGGATCGATGCGCCGCTTCAGGGCGTCCGCCAGGAGCTTGGCGTCTTGTTGCGGCTTGTCCTGATCGCTTAGCGTCTGCTTGGTGCGGTCGATTTCATAGACCAGGATGGTGCCGCCCACCAGGTCCACGCCGAATTTGAATCCTCCCGGCTCGCCGTTGTAATAACGGATCGTGGCGTTGGTGGTCACCCACCCGGCCAAGAGGCACGGGGTCAAGCAAATGACGATCTTCCAGAAGAATGGTCGCATGGCTAGGATTCCTTTTTTTCAAGCCCGCAGGCGAGTCTTCGAGCCTGGGCGGGTCCACACCCCGCAGGCTC
>CAZFGM010000036.1:18826-20083 GCA_964518515.1 uncultured Alcaligenaceae bacterium
GTCCACACCCCGCAGGCTCGAAGACTCGCCTGCGCTTGGAGCCCGGCCCGCGCGCCGAATTCATTTGGGTGGACCGGCCTTGACCCCTGTCTCGGTGGGCCTACCGGCGCCGTCCTTGGGTTGATCTTTGGGATGCAAAATGCGGATGATGCTGCTTTTCAGCACGCGCAGCCGCACGTTGGCGCTTTCATCCACTTTGAGCGTGACCTCGTCCTCGTTTTCCTTGATATTGGCGACGATGCCGATGATGCCGGCGGTGGTCAGGACCTCGTCGTTTTTCTTGAGGGCGGACAGCAGCATCTCGCGTTGTTTTTGTTCGCGGCGGCGCTGGGGCAAGATCAGCAGCACGTACATGGCCACCAGCATCAGCATGATCGGCAGGAAGAACGACCACCCGGGCGCTCCCCCGTCTTTGGCGTCTTGAGCCCAGAGCAATACCGCGTACACCATGATGAGATTCCAAAGAAAAAACTCGACGTTCGAAACCACGAAGACTCAGGACGACCCTTTTCATTTCGAATTTCGGATTTCGAATTTGTTTCGAATTTCGGATTTCGAATTTCGAATTTTCCAGCGGGTATCTTAAAGTTTGCCGCCCCAGCGGGCAAGGTGGAACGCGGAAAACTCGGCCCAGCGGCCGGCCCCGATCGCCTCCCGCGCCTGGGCCAGCAGCCGGCAATAAAAGCTGACGTTGTGCAGCGACAGCAGCGTCGGCCCCAGCATCTCCCCGGCCAGGAACAGATGATGCAGGTACGCCCGGCTGAAAGTGCGGCACGTGTAGCACGGACAATCGGACTCCAGCGGGGCCGGATCTCGCTTGTGACAGGCGTTGCGCAGCTTGAGCGGCCCGGCCGCGGTGAAGGCGGAGGCGTTGCGGCCGTTGCGCGTCGGCAGCACGCAGTCGAACATATCAATCCCGGCCGCGATCCCGGCGAGGAGGTCCTCCGGCCGGCCGACGCCCATGAGGTAGCGCGGCTTGTCCCGCGGCAACAATGCCGCCGCCAGCCCGAGCGCCGCCGCCATCTGCTCCGGCGTCTCGCCGACGCTGAAGCCGCCCAGGGCGTAGCCGGCGAAGTCGAGCTTCGCCAGCTCCTCGACGCAGCGGCCGCGCAGCTCCAGGTCGGTCCCGCCCTGCACGATGCCAAATAGCGCTTGATCCAGCCGCCGGTGCGCCTCCCGACAGCGCGCGGCCCACAGCAGGGTGCGCCGCACAGCCACGCGCAGATAATCCGGCGACGTGCCGAACGGCGGACATTC
>CAZFGM010000037.1:0-20038 GCA_964518515.1 uncultured Alcaligenaceae bacterium
AGGCAGAAAGAAATCGCAAGATTCACCCGTCTGGTGGCCGTCGGCATAAAGCCGCTGGACCGCTTCCGCTTGGTCCGGCTCCAGGGCAATCACGGCTTCGTTCGAAGAGGGAGAAAATCGGTTGGCGGCGAGGATCATGCGCCACATCCCCTTGGTCCACACCACGTGAAACCGGTCCTCAATCAAGGGCAGAATGTCAGAGCGGATGTGCAGAGACAGCGGGCGGTTCATGCCCATTTCCTCGAGCAGAGGCACCACCTGGCCGGCTTCCCCCAAGGCAAAGAGGATATGAGGCTCGAATCCTTGGAATTGCATGACCAAAGCCGAGCCGTCGGAATTTGCATACCAGGCGGTTTTGTGGAAAAGAGCGGGCGCCAAATCGCCCAGTGGATAAACGGACCACCCACGGTCCAAAGATAACCAGCGGCGGATTTCGCCGATGTCGGTCAATAGGGGCATGGCAAGCCGGCATCACGGATTGGTGGTAGGCGGTTGATGCCCTTGGCTGGGCGCTTGTGCCCGCAAGCGCGCCAGTTCCGCTTCGGCGGCCAAACGCCCTTGTTTTTCTTGTTCGGCGCGTTGTTTTTCTTGTTCGGTGCGTTGTTTTTCCTTCTCCGCCTTTTTTGTTGCCCGGGTTACCTGGTTTTTTAACGTGTCGATTTCTTTTTGCAGGTCGGCCGGTAGACCCAGCAATTTTCCTTTGTACCAGAAGCGCACCCAGCCACCCAAAAGGCCGATTTCCAGGTCAAGCTCCGGAATGGCCTGGCGTCCCTGGGCATTGAAGGGAATCGGCTCGTAGCGCGTCCCGGTGTGCTGGTAAACCCGCAAATCTTTCTTGCCCGGATGATATTGCAAACAATAGCGAATCCGCAGTTCCTGTTCGTACTTGTGGAAACAGTCTTCATAATCCTTTCCCTCACTGGAGTCGGATACCCATTCCAGAACCCATAAGGGACCTACCGGCTCAGGGGCGAGATTGAAACTGCCCTTGGTCAGCACCGGCTTATCGTGCAGCCGCACCATGTTGTCCGGGACGACACGCGTCAAAACTCCCTCATGGTAATATTGAATCAGCAATTCGCTGAAAAGCTGCACGTCGGGCCGGTAGGTGTGCAGCAGGTCCAGGCTTTCCAGGGCGATCTTGCGCTGGGTCGATTGGGGAATGGCTTCCATGAAATGCTCCAGCGGCAAGGTCTGGTAATATTCCCGGGCGGCCTGCTCATATTCCTCCAGGGTCATCGGCTTGTCAATCAACCTGGACATGGAAATCCTCCTGAATAAGAGGCTGTCCGAAAAGGGGACAGGACCCCTTCAATGCCCGCCGTAAGTCCTTATTCTTCGAACGATATCAATGGTCCTGTCCCCTTTTCGGACAGCCTCTAAACCGCTATCAGTATAGCGTGATTGTCAGGAAAACGAAAGTTTCGACCTCTCAGGATTTCACCCGCCATTGCACCATCTTGCGGAAGGCCAGCGGGGCCACGCCTAGCAATACCAGGGCGATCAGAAGGCCCGGCGACAGCATTTCCTGAGGCGTCTCGATCGTGGCCAGGGCTGCGCCGGCCGCAGCGCCGGCGTAGAGAAACACCAACGTGGCCGGCAACATGCCCAGCCAGCTCACCCACACGTACGTCCACAACCGCAGCGCTGTCAGACCCATGGCCAGATTGATCAGGAAAAAAGGAAAGAGCGGAATCAGCCGCAGCGTGAACAGGTAATAGGCGCCGTCGCGCCGGATTCCTTCGTCAATGGCTTTGAGGTGCCGGCCGAAGCGGCGTTGCACCCACGAACGCAAGATGTACCGGCTGCTAAGGAAAGCCAGCGTGGCACCCGCAGTCGAGGCCAGGCTGACCAGGGCCGTGCCTAGCCAGAAGCCGAATAAAGCCCCGGCAGCCAGCGACAGCACCAGGGCGCCGGGCAAGGACAGTCCGGTCACCGCCACGTACAGAAAGAAGAAAACCAGCACGGCGACGATCAGGTTTTCGTGCACTTGCGCTTGCCAGTGACTTACCTGGGAACGGACTTTTTCCCAGGAGAAATGTTCGTCCAACTCCAGGGCGAAGAAGAGGCCAACGCCGGCGACCAACCCCGCCGCCAGCGCCCAGCGGGTCCAGGTCCTGGTCTTCGAGCGGCGGGGTTCATCCCCGCCGTGAGCAAGAGGAATTTGGTCCACGGGCTTACTCGACGAACTCGACCGCGATCTTATGCGGAATGATGCCGGCCCGATGGCCTTCGTGCAAAAGCCGGCTCACCGCCGCCCGGCCGCGCGGGCCGTAATCCAGCGTCCAGTCGTTGACGTACATGCCGACGAACTGATCGGCCAGGGTGCGGTCCAAATCGCGGCCGAATTGCAAGGCATACGTCAAGGCTTCCTGGCGGTGGTCCAGAGCGTAGCGAATGCTTTCCTTCAAGAGCCGGCTGATTTGCCGCATGATGTCGGGGCCCAGATCCCGGCGAACCGCATTGCCGCCCAAAGGAAGCGGCAAGCCGGTCTGCTGCTGCCACCACACCCCCAGATCGACGACCAGATGCAAACCCTGTTTCGCAAACGTGAGTTGGCCTTCGTGAATGATCAAACCGGCGTCGTATTTCCCCGCCGCAACCACCTCGAGGATTTGATCGAACGGTACCACTTCGTGAGCGAATCCCTGGGGCAGGAGAAGCCGCAAAGTCAGAAAGGCCGTCGTCATCGTGCCCGGCACGGCGATGGGCACGTTTTTCAGGTCGCCAATCGCCAGCCGTTTTTTCGCGACGACCATCGGTCCATAGCGATCGCCCATGCTGCATCCCGAGGGCAAGAGCGCGTACTTGTCGGCCAGGTAGGCGTAAGCGTGAATGCTGACGGCGGAAACATCCAGCTCGCCGACCAGGGCCCGCCGGTTCAGGGTCTCAATATCCTGTAATGCGTGGCGGAAGGCCAGATCACCGGTATCAAACTTGTCGTGGGCCAGGGCGTAAAACATGAAGGCATCGTCGGGGTCCGGACTGTGGCCGACAGTAATGAGGCGCTTGGTCATTACGATTCTCCTCAACGGGGCCGCTGCGGTCATTGTATTTCGCGCAGCCTCACCGGAGAACCGTAAAACGCGGCATCCTTTAACCGGTAACCTCGCCTGCGGAGCTTCCGCCAAGGAGTACGTGCATGCCGTCGAAAAGACGGGATTTTCACAGCCCGTCCGCGCGGTCCGGCCGTGAAGAATCGCGAAAAGTGAGAATTAGAGAGACTGTAGCAAATAAATCGGGAAGGACGGTTATCAATCGGTTGTTTTTCAGCCCCGTTCGTGAAGAGATCGTCTCGCTTTGTGGCAAACTGGGTAAGGCCAAAAAAACGTAACCCGATGAACTCGTCCTTTGGGGCCGTCCTAACGGGCGACCCTGAAAGCGGTGGTTGCCATTACCCGTTGTCCTTAAAGGACAATTAAGCGAGAGATGTAAACAATCGGCAAACCTTGGGCAACTTGGGGCTTCCTTCTCCTCGTTTTGCGTTTTTCCTTGTTTCCCTGGAAGTTAGGGTTTCTCCAACATAGCCATGAGCATTTGCCGGTCGTCATCTTGCGGCGCTTCTATTCCCCGGAACATTCGGCGCGGGTTTATCCAGACCGACAAGACTTCCTTCTTGCGGTCGAGGAAATCTTGCGCGACGAAGCCCGCGACTGCCTCGCCGCCGGCGCCGACTGCCTCCAGTTCGACGATCCCATGCTGGGCTATTTTGTCGATCCCAAGTACCGCGAACAGCGCAGCGGCCACGGGGGGACCGGCCAGTTCACCGACGTGGACAGCGAGCTGCGCCTGGCGGTGGACAGCGTCAATCGCCTGGCCGGGCCGTTGCGCCAGGGGGGGGCCTATGTCGTCTTGCACGTGTGCCGCGGCAACATCGAGCGGCGCAGCGATGCCCAGGGGGATTTCCAGGCGATCTGGCCGGCGTTGTGCCGGGCCGAAGTGGACGAGCTGGCCCTGGAGTTCGCCCTGCCCGAGGCCGGCTCGATGGACGTGCTGGCCGGCTTGCCGGCCCGCTTGCGCCTGGGTCTGGGCTGCCTGGACGTTCGCTGCCCGGGGCCCGAACCGCTGGAGGTCATGGCTACACGCGTTCGGCGGGCCTTGCAGTACGTCCCCGCCGAACGAATTTCCCTCAACCCCGATTGCGGCTTCGCCCCCAGCAGCACCAATCCCATTCCCCTCGATGAGGCCTATGCCAAATTGAAAGACCTGGCGGCGGTGGCAGCGCAATTTCGCGCGGAATATACCGCCCATGGGAGATAGAGTAAGGGGGATAGACTTTTCTCGGCTCGCCTCAGTCCAGACCGCGCGGAGTAAGAAAAATATCCGGTTATTGGCCAGGTGTTTTTTCCAGTCGTCCCAGGAGGCGTAACAACCCGTCGAGAATGGTCCACGGATGCGGCGGGCAGCCGGGAATATACAGGTCCACCGGCACGACCGCGTCAGCGCCTTGCTGGACCAGGGAGTGGCCGATATACGGTCCGCCGGAAATCGCGCAAGCGCCGACGGCAATGACAAATTTGGGGGCCGGCACCGCCTCGTAAGTCTTGTGCAAGGCCAGCTTCATGTTGTCCGGCGTCGGCCCGGTGAGGAGCAGGCCGTCGGCATGGCGCGGCGAGGCCACGAACTGTATGCCGAAGCGGCCCAGATCGAACACCACCGTGTTCAAGACGTTGACGTCGGCTTCGCAGCCATTGCAGCCGCCGGCGCTGACCTGGCGCAGCTGGAGCGAGCGGCCGAAAATCCGCCGCGCTTTGTCGTCCAGGGCCGCGGCCAATTTCATCGTGTCCCCCCGCACTACCAGGTCCGGTCGCGTTCGGGTTGCCAGGCGATATTCCGTCGAATAGCGGATCGCCCCCTCCGGGCACGCCGCGACACAATCGGTGCAAAACAGGCACCTTCCCAGGTCGATCTGCAGGGAATTTGGTCCCGTGACGATGGCCTCGGTGGGGCAAGCCTCGGCACAGGCGCGGCAGCCTTCGGGACATTTGCCGGCATCGAGCACGGGCCGGCCGCGAAAGCGGTCCGGCAGCACCGGCAGCTCCAGCGGATACCGGCTGGTGCGATGGCCCTGGCGATAGCGTTCGAGTAAGACACGTAGCATTGTGCCCTCAACCTTCAACCTAACGCGGCCGAGCCGCAAATTCGAAATCCGAAATCCGAAATCCGAAACAAATTCGAATATCAAAATCCGAAATCCCAAACTCCACCAATCGGCCTTTCGGATGTCGATATTCGGATTTCGGATTTGTTTCGGATTTCGATATTCGGATTTCGAATTTATCTTTTTTGCAGGTTGCACACTCAATCTTTTTTTATGGCCACAAAATTCTGCAAAAGCCGCGGGCCCTCCGCGGTCAAAAAGCTTTCCGGGTGGAATTGCACGCCGAAGAGCGGCCAGGCGCGGTGGCGCACGCCCATGATTTCGCCTGCGTCGGTCCAGGCGGTGACCACGAAATCGGGGTGTTGAAACGTTTCCCGGCGAATGACCAGGCTGTGATAGCGGGTGGCTTCAAACGGGTTGGCCAGGCCGCGAAAAACTCCCTGGCCGTCGTGATGAATCATGGAAGTTTTTCCGTGCATGATGCGCCAGTTGCGGACCACCTCGCCGCCGAAGACGTGGCCGATGCACTGGTGCCCCAGGCACACCCCCAAAATAGGTACGCTGGCCGCGAACCGGCGCAGGATTTCGTTGGATACGCCGGCCTCGCGCGGCGTGCACGGCCCCGGACTGATGATGAGGTGCGACGGTTGCAGCTCGGCCACCTGCTCCGGAGTGATTTTATCGTTGCGAAACACTGCGATTTTCAGGCCGCCATCCAGCTCCCCCAGCCGCTGGACCAGGTTGTAGGTGAAAGAATCGTAGTTGTCGATGATCAAAATCATGTGGATTGCCAATGGCAAACTATTAGATTGCAGATGTATTATAACTGCCAAGGGAAAAAGCCAGCAATCCGGGATTTTGACTATATGCGTCAATCGGCAGTGTAGCCGTCACGCTCCGCGTGACGATTCCGCTCGCGGAGCGAGCGGAATCTGCTGAATCGTGCAGGCTGATAAAAGAGCCCGCAATGTTTGCAAGGGCGGCCCTTGCTTGAGGGCTCGGTCACCGCGGGCTTATACTCCGCGCGGCCGGAAATGAGGTTGTCGCCTTTCGCTCCGCGAAAGGATGTGCTTTCGCGGAGCGAAAGCCGACAACCTCAATCCTGACCGCGTGCGGTATAGTCAAGCGGGCCGGCGCTTGACAGGCGCGCATTTTCCTTGCTAGGGTAAAAGTACGTTCGCCTTGGCTTGGCCAGGGAAAGCGGCCGCGTCGCCGGGCGTGGCCCGGGAGGTCGAGACGCGGCATGGCCCTGACGCTCGAACAATACGCGGCTTACCTGGACACGCGGGACCTGGCCTGGCCGGCCCCGCCCGCTCTCGAACCCCCCAAGGCGCGCCCCCACCTCCTGGCCTTGCCCGACATCCAGGCCGTGACCTGGAGCATCTACGGCACCTTGCTGCACATTGCCGGCGGCGAGCTGTATTTCGAGCATCCGCAAAAATTCGTCATGGACCTGGCCCTGGACAAGACGTTGCAGGAATTCAAAATGTGGACGTCGATGACCCGCAAGCCGGGTCAGCCCGCGGAATACCTCGGCACCCTCTACCAACGGGCCCTCGATGAACAACGCACTGCCCCCTCGCCGGGGGAACGTTTTCCGCAAATCCTCGCCGAGCGTGTCTGGGAAAGTCTGCTCAAGAAGTTGTTGCAGAAGGAATACAAGTTTGACGCCGGTTTTTACGGCTCGCTCAACGAATTCAGCCGTAAGGTGGCGTACTTTTTTCATGCCAGTCTGCAGGGCACGGCCTGTTTTCCGGGGGCGGTGAAGGCCGTGCGGCATGTCCAGAAAAAAGGCCTGCGCCAGGGCCTGTTGGCCGACAGCCAATGTTTTACCCTGCTGCAATTGCAGCGCGGTTTGCTCAAGGAAAGTGCCAAGGCCACACTGGACCAGCTCCTGGACCCCGGTCTGCGGATTTTGTCGCATGAGCAGCGGGCCCGCAAACCGTCGGAACGCCTGTTCCGCCTGGTGCTGGACAAAACCGGCCTGGCCCCCGCCCAGGTGTTGCACATCGGCTCACGCATTACCCAGGACGTGATCCCGGCCCGAAAGCTGGGCCTGCGCACCGGCCTGTTCGCGGGCGACAAGGGCTCCTTGCAGGCGACGGCCGCGCAATTAAAAGACCCCGCCAGCCGGCCGGACGTCTTGCTTACGGAGTTGGAACAGATCACCGAAGTCCTTCCGTAGTGGTTAGAGGATGGAGGATAGATAATTGAGAATAGAAGATGGACGATAAAAGATGGAGGATAGAGAGGCTTCGATCTCTGACCTCTGACCTCTGACCTCTGACCTTTGATCTCTGATCTCTGACCGGGGATGTGCTAACTCAGGCGGGAACATCAATGCCTCCGGAATTCCATGTTGATCCGGTCACGCTGGACCTGACGCGCATCGTCGCCGACAAGGAGGCGATTCGCCGGGTTCTGCCGCAGCGGTTTGACATGGAACAACTGGACGCCATCGTATACGAGGACCCGGTCAACCATATCGTGGCGGGCTACAAGGACGTGCGGGCCGATGAATTCTGGGTGCGCGGGCACATGCCGGGCTATCCGCTCATGCCGGGCGTGCTCCTGTGCGAGGCGGCGGCTCAGCTGTGCGGCTTCTACATCACCAAGAGCGGGCTGCTGCAGGCCGACTTCATCGGCTTCGGCGGCCTGGAAAACGTCCGCTTTCGCCTGCCCGTCCATCCCGGCGACCGCCTCGTCCTGATCGGCAAGGTCTTGCGCTTGCATCGCCGGCAAACCGTCTTCAATGTCCAGGGATTCGTCGGCCCGGCCATGGTTTTCCACGCCGACGTCATCGGCGTGCCCATGTCTCGCAAAGAGGAGGCCTGAGTAGTGCGGCGCTCGGCTCGGCTGCCCCTGGCGGAATTGCAACCGTACTTACTGGAAGTGCCGGCGGCGATGGCAGTCCCGCCAGCCGAAGGGTGGGCAGTGTCCACCATGGCCCAGCGCGGCACCCCTTCCGGGTCGGTGCGCAGTGCCCACCCTACAGGCCTCCCCTTGGACTGGCGTCAGGTCTTCGGCAACGACCATCCCGTCCACATCGAGGTCGGCTTCGGCAAGGGCCTGTTTCTGGTCACCGCCGGCCAGGCCCAGCCGCACACGAATTTTCTCGGCATCGAAATCGACCGCAAGTATCAGCTGTTTACCGCCACCCGCTTGGCCAAGCGCCGCCTGGCCAACGTACGCTTGATTTGTGGCGACGCCCGCCAGGTGCTGGCGGTGGTCCTGGAAAGCTCGGTCCAGGCAGTGCACGTCTATTTTCCCGATCCCTGGTGGAAAACCCGCCATCGCAAGCGCCGGTTGTTCACGGCGGATTTCGCCGGCCAATGCGCCCGTGTCTTGCAACCCGGCGGTCTGCTCCACGTCATGACCGATGTGGAAACCTATTTCCGCGAAATCCGGACTATTCTCGACCGACAAGCCTTCCTGCGGGAGGACCCGTCTCCTTCGACTTTGGAAAGCGATTACTTGACCAATTTCGACCGGAAATATCGCCAGGCGGGGAAAACCATCTTCCGGGTCAACTTTGAGAAAATTGCCAATTGCCAATTGCCAATTGTCAATTGCCAATTGGAAAAGAAAGAGTAGAAGCTCCAATTTGCAATTGGCAGGTGGCAATTCTTTATCAACCTTCCACCTTCCCCCTACCCTTGGCCGGATTTTTCCGAGGAAACTTTCCCAACGCCCCCGCGATATGGTAAAAAGGAAAGGGAGATTCGGACTTTTTGTGGGGACGCTCGTCCATGGGGATCTACGACCGCGATTACTATCGCCGCGAAGGACCCAGTTATCTGGATTCGCTGGCTCTCCGCGGCCAGGCCACGAAATGGCTGCTGATCGCCACCAGTCTCGTTTTCATTCTTCAGCTCATCACACGCGTCCCCTTGCCGCAGGGATGGGAACCGGGAGAGCTCACCAAGGCCCTGATGCTTGACCCCAAGCTCGTCCTGTCGGGAGAAATTTGGCGGTTATTGACCTACGCCTTTTTGCACGATGAGGAGACGTGGACGCACATTTTTTTCAACATGTGGTTTTTGTGGCTGTTTGGCGGCTACGTTGAAGACTTGTACGGCCGGTGGGAATTCCTCGTCTTTTATCTGACCGCCGCGGTGGTGGGAGGCCTGGCCTTCGTGGCCGAATTTGCCATCCTCGGCAAAGCGGGCGTTTGCGTCGGGGCTTCCGGCGCCGTCACCGCCGTCATGGTTTTGTGCGCCTTCTATCATCCGCGGTTGACCATCCTGCTGTTTTTCGTGTTGCCGGTGCCCATCTGGGCGCTGGCCATCTTCCAGGTGATTAAGGATGCCCTGGGATTTTTGGGCGGCGGTAATCAAGCCACCGCTTTCAGCGTGCACCTGGGCGGGGCGGCCTTGGCGGCCGGGTACTTCCAGTCCCAGTTCCGTATCCTGAACCTGTTCGACTTCGTGCGTGCCTGGAAAAAGCGGCGCGCGCGGCCGCGGCTGCGCGTCTACCACCCCGTGGAGGAAGAGCCCGAGCCGGTGGCCGTGGCCGGCCCCCATATCGACGAGCAGTTCGAGGCCAAGGTGGACGCCGTCCTGGAAAAAGTCGCCCGCTCCGGCAAGGACAGCCTGACGGAAAGCGAAAAACAAGTTCTTTTGAAGGCGAGCGAGCTTTACAAACGCCGCCGCTTGTAACCGGCGAGGAGACCGAGTCATGCCCCTGTACGACTATGCGTGCCGCCAGTGCGAGCACACGTTCGAGGCCCTGGTGTTCGGCGACGAGGCGGTGGCCTGCCCCGAGTGCCAGGGGAACCGCGTTGAGCGTTTGTTGAGCCTGCCGGCCCGGCCCCGTAGTTCCAGCTTGCCGGTGGCCTGCGGCGATCCCAGCTTGCCTCCGTGCGGTGCGCCGTGGTGCCAGCGCAAGGGGAAATAGTTGTCCGTGACCATGGCTGTGTAAAATGCCAGACATCCACCGCATCGGAGGCGCGCGCGTCGAGAACCTTCGGTTGAAGCCGAAGGAAGCCAAATTGAATCCGCCCGGGATCTCGGTCTTGAAGGCGCCAACACCGGGAGAAGCGGCCGCAGAAGTGAGGGCGGCGTATCCCGATGCCACAGGTTTGCATGAGGCCGCAAAGACCGTGGGCTCGTCTTCGACTGAGGCCATTCGGAGTGCGGGTTTCGACGTGGTTGCGACGCCAAGCAGGCGGCTGCCGAACCACCACCGAATCACCCATCCGGAAGGAGTCGGGGGATTCACAGACGAAAATCTCACACGGCTTGCTGAGGTCTTCACGAATACAACGGGAAATTGACCATGACAACTTATTTGGTTGACGAATCCTCGGCCAGGATTGCTGCCCTTGATGTCAAGCCAAGCGGCGACCTCTACCGCGGAACGATTTGCCTGGATGCCACCCCACCGCAGCTCAAGCACCTTTTTGAGGAGTTCGAGGAGAATGTCGAAGGGCAGATGTTTTGCCTTGCTGATGAGGTCGAGGAGAAAATCGCGGTAATGCCGTTGCGGGTTGTATTCGCAAATGGCGTGGCAGAATACATCGAGGATCTCCAAGTTTTTCCGAGCACAAAACGGGTTTCGTTCAAAATCCGGCGGTGTCCACAAAAAGCCACTGGTTGACAACTGGGCCGCTCAGCACTGCCGCATTCCGCGCAGTGGTTGGCACGCCACAGTGCCATGACCACTAAGTTTGACGAGCAGCCGGTGTAAACCGGCCGGTTAACACCGGCCGCTCGCCTGACCATTTCCAAAGGTAGATGTTCATGACCGAAGGCGACCGCTCCCTGGCGGTATTCATTGATTTTGAGAATCTGGCCCTGGGTTTTCACGGCCGGCGCGAGCGCTTCGATATCGAGCGCGTACTGGAACGGCTGGTGGAAAAAGGCAAGATCGTGGCCAAGAAGGCCTACGCCGACTGGAGCCGGTTCCTGCCCTACACCGGGCCGTTGCACGAGGCTGCCATTGAGCTGATAGAGATTCCCAAACGCGCCCAGAGCGGCAAGAACTCCGCCGACATCCGCTTGTGCGTCGATGCCATGGACTTGGCCTACTCCAAGGAACACATCGATACCTTCGTCATCGTCTCGGGCGATTCGGATTTCTCTCCCCTGGTGTCCAAGCTCAAGGAGAACGGCAAGCACGTCATCGGCCTGGGCATGCAGGAATCCACCTCGGAGCTGCTCCGCGACAATTGCGACGAGTTTATTTATTACGAAGACCTGGGCAAGACCACGACCCTGGGTCCGGCGCTCAATCCGCAATTGCCGGAGAACAAGCGCAAGGCCTTCGCCCTCTTGCTCGATTCGCTCCTGGCCCTGCGCCGCGAAAACAAGGAGATTCTGTGGTCGTCGATGGTCAAGGACACAATGAAGCGAAAAAAACCGTCGTTCAACGAGAACTATCACAGCTACCGCACGTTCAGCGAACTGCTGGAGGATGCCCAGAAAGAAGGCCTGGTGGAGCTGGAGATCGACAAGCGCAGCCGGACGTATGTGGTGACGCGTTTTGGCTCGGAGATGTCGTCGCCAGCGCCGGCGCCGTCGGCCCCGGACCAGCGCCGCCGCCGCCGTCCGCGCGGCCGGTCGCCGGCCCGGTCCAACGCCAAACCCGCGCCGGCCCCCGAACCCGCCGCCCCACCGGACCCGCGCGACAATGCCGATCCGGCCCGGCCGCGAAAGCCGGAGGGTGAAATCCCCTTTTAACACCAACTCTTCAAGCCCCAGGGCGAGTCTTCGAGCCCTGGGGGTTATTGCAGCGACCGATTCCCAACTTGACAAAACCCACATCGCCGCGCACAAAGAACCCAGGGTTTTTCTCGCCTTCGACTCGCGAACCACCTCGGCGGCGACGGTCTTTATGCCCACCAGCGTGGATGATTTTCTGAAAACGGTTTTGCGCAGCGGCCTGTTGGATCGCGCGCAGCTGCACACCGCCGTCGAGACCGCGCCGGCCGAGCGCCGCGCCGACCCGCAATTCCTGGCCGACCATCTCATCCGCCAAGGCAAATTGTCGCGCTTCCAGGCTTTCAAGCTCCTCCAGGGCGCCTCGTTCGGGTTAGTGCTCGGGCCGTACCAGGTGCTGGCCCCGATCGGCCGCGGCGGCATGGGGGCCGTCTACCTGGCGCGCGATACGCGGAACGGCACCTACGTGGCCCTCAAGGTCCTGCCGCCCAAGCAAGCCCGCCGCCAGGAGCGGCACTTGGCTCGCTTTCGCCGCGAGATGGACATCTCGCGGCGCGTGCGCCACCCCCATCTGGCTCTGACTTACGAGGTGGGGGAATTTCAAGGCGTGCTATACATTGCCATGGAATACATTCCGGGCATGAGCCTGCACCGGCTGGTGGCCCGGGAGGGCCCGCTGGCGGTGCCCCGCGCGGCCCGGCTGTTTGCCGAGGGGGCTGCCGCTCTCGATTACGCCCATGGCCAGGGCCTCATTCACCGCGATTTGAAACCGTCCAATATCCTCATCACGCCCAATAACCACGCCAAGGTCCTCGATCTGGGGCTGGCCATCGAGGCCGGCGAAGAAGGGGCCATCGAGGTCGTCGGCGGCCAGGGCTACGTCGTCGGTTCCATGGACTACATCGCTCCGGAACAGACCACCGATGCCGTCAAGGTCGATGGCCGGGCCGACATTTATGCCCTGGGATGTTCGCTGTACTACACCCTCACGGGGCGCCCTCCCTTTCCGGGCGGCTCGAACAAAGACAAGATTCGCCGCCATCGCCAGGAAGAGCCGGAGCCGATCGTGGTACTCAATCCCCGCGTGTCCGAGGAATTCGCCTACGTGGTGACCAAGATGATGGCCAAGGATCCGGACCGGCGTTTTGCCACGGCGGGGGCCTTGCGCGACGTGCTGTTACAGTGGGCCGGCAGCGATCCAAGTCTGCCGCTGGACCAGCCGGGCGACACGGCTTTTCATCGCGCCGTCCTGGCTCTCACCGCGGACGTGACCGCGGAAATGGCCCGCGAGGCCATCCTGGTCCCGGTCGATGCGATCCCGGTCGCACTGGCCGCCAGCCCAACCGCGCGCGATTCCCTGTGGATCGCCGTCAGTCTCGCGGGGTTCTGGGTCTTTTTGCTGTTGGTGCTTGGGCTGGTGCTATGGTTCCGGTAAGAAACGCCGATTCCTGCCAACAAGGCCGTTGGCTCGAACTCATGCGCCGGTGGCGGCAATCGCGCCTCAGCATCCGCGACTTCTGCCGGCGCCGCCGGCTCAGTGAGCCCAGTTTCTACGCCTGGCGATGGGGGGTAAGATTGATTCATTGTGGGGCAGGATTCTTGCCTGCCAGGCAGACAGGAATGTCTGCTCCACGTCTCAATCCTTTCCGTGCCAAGTATAGTAGCCTCTCTCTGTTCCGGGTTAGGTTTCGCACGGGGTCCTGTCGAGGATGTGTGTGTGTAATGTGTGTAATGGGTAGGCGAAATGCCATCAATTCGCTTACCCTCTGCGGGAAAGCCGCAAGCGGCGACAAGGCAACCCTTTCCCACTTTGCCTAGCTCCCATTCCCAGTGGCGAGCGAATAGCAAATCCAACTATCCAAGATTCGGCTTGTAAATTTTTGCGCTTGTCTTTACCGTACCGCTGTTCGAGGCAGCCGCTCCCCGTCAAGAAGGGCTTTGCAACGAATTAGTAGGTCGGGCTTTCCAGCCCGACCTGAACCGCCCAAACTCAATGAATCTGGGACGTCGGCCTGGAAAGGCCGACCTACAATTGCGTTGCAAAGCCCGTCAAGAAGGGAAGGATTTCGTGAGCCGCGAACCAGACCCGGATGTTGATTGCCGCTGATCTTTCCCGCCTCCCCGCGTCTGCTTTCCCCTTTTTTGTCGCCTGTCTACAAGGATGTGGGCATGGTGCGTATTGGACTTGTCGCCGCCGTCGTTGTCGGGTTGTTGATCCTGGCCGGCCCTCTTGCTTCCGGAATCGCGGACCCCTCGGCCGAGGAAAACGCCTTCAACAACACCCTGGCCGTGCAACAGGCCATGGAACAGGCCAAGTATTACCTGGCCCTGACCGACTACCGTAAAGCGGTGCAGGTGCTGGAAGAACAGGTTGGACGCATCAACGGCAATGCCGTTTTTTTGCGCCTGCTGCGGGAAGCCTACCGGGCGTACATCAAGGAATTGCTCCTGGCCCAGCAGACCCCCCTGGCCGAAAAATACCGGCAACGACTCACCATCATCGATAGCTCGGCGGCCGGCGATCCGGCCCTGCGCCCGCCGGGAACCGTGAAAAACCCGGCTCCCGATGCCAAGAAGGAATATTATCCCCAAGCAAAAAGCGAAGCCGGCGGACCGACTTTCCGGGCCAAGACCGAAGACCCCTTCGATTTGACTAACCAGCGGGCCCTCACCCTGGCCGACCGGCAGAAATTGGCCCAATCCTATCTGGCTTTGGCCCAGACCGAGTTCAAGCAACGCCGCTTCCTCCAAGCCCGCATGTATTACGATCAAGCCTATCATGCCGATCCCAACAGCGTAACCACCAACCACGACTGGTGGGCGTACAGCAAATTGAGCTACGTTTTCGATCGGCTCGCTCAGGCCCATCTCGAACCTGCGCATTTGCCCGAATTGCAGCGCGAAGTGCAGGCGGCCATCGCCCTGGCCCCTGTCGTGAAAGATTACGGCCACAAGCTGTTGACCGCCATCGACGAACGCGCCAAGAACCCCATCCCCCCTGCCGCCGACGGCAAATATACCATCTGCCACAACGCCGCCAATGCCCAGGGCTGGCAGGTGGCCGAAACCAGCCACTTCCGCATCTTCCACAAGCAAACGCCCGCGTTTGTCGAGAAAGTGGCCTATGTCGCCGAGAAGACCCGATACGAGATGTACCGCAAATGGTTCGGCAACGCGGGGCCCCAATGGAATCCCCTGTGCGAAGTGTATTTGTATGCCACCGCTCAGGAGTATGCCCGCGCCACGGGCGTGCCCACCAGCACACCGGGCCATTCGCGCATCCTGAGCGAGGGCGGCCGGATCGTCGGCCGCAGGATGGACCTGCACTGCGACCTTGCCACTCTCTTGGACGCGGTGCTGCCGCACGAGACGACGCACGTGGTCCTGGCCGGACAGTTTGGCCCGTTTCCCGTGCCGCGCTGGGTGGACGAAGGCATCGCCGTCCTGACCGAACCGGCCGAGCAAATCGAGCGGCATCGCCGCAACCTGGTCCGCGGCCACCGCGACGGCCTGCTCTTTTCCGTGCGCAACCTCTTGAGCCTGAACGATTATCCGCAACCACGGCAGATCAGTGCCTTTTATGCCCAGAGCGTGGTGCTGGTGGAGTTTTTGTCCAAGCAGCGTGGCCCCCACGTGTTTACCACCTTTGTTCGCGACGGCTTGAAGGAAGGCTACGAGGCGGCCCTGCGCCAGCATTACCGCTGCGATTTTGCCGCCTTGCAGGAGAATTGGTCCCGGCATCTGACGGCGGAACTGCATCGTCTATCACCCGCCGTGGCCGAGAGGTGAGAATGCTCGGGGCCGGAACAGAGGCTACCCGAGGGGGGTCGGACAAAGCGTTCGGCCCCTTTTTTCAATGGAAGAAATTCAAAGCCGCAGGAATTACTACCAACTCGTTCCCAAAATTTTGGAACACCTGAACTCTCGAAACTCTGTTTGAAATTGACAATCCCGACCTTCTTCAACCCCAAGGCCCCTTCTTTTGGACAAGGTCCTTGAGTGCGTAACAGCTTTATTGTTTTTTTTTTGCACACCGACTGCATCAACCTTTTCCTTCAGCGACTTCCGGACCAAGTAGTTCCTCGAATTGTCGGGGCCTTTTTCGGTTAATCCTTCGATCGAAGTTGCGTCGAAGCTTGAAATGTCGCAAGATGCCTCTTGCTGGTCCGAATTATGCTCGCTATAAAAAAACGGAGAGAAACCCGCCGGGGGCGTAGCTCAATTGGTTAGAGTACCGGACTGTCGATCCGGTGGTTGCGGGTTCGAGTCCCGTCGCCCTCGCTTGATACGCAAGGATTTACGTCAAACCGCGTGAGTTTCTGACGAGCGTTTCGTCAGAGAATGTCAGAGAAGTTCCCCAATCGGCTGCCACCGACTGGTTTGGAACGGCGGACCTTCTGGCCCGGCTGTACGCTGGAGGGTCCGCATCATGCCGCATTTCCCGAAACCGTTCTTCCGCCGTTCCCGCCGCGTCTGGTCCGTCCAGATCGACGGCAAACAGGTCAACCTCGGTCCTGACCGCAAGCAGGCGTTCGCCCGCTACCACGTCCTTATGCGCGGCCATCATAAGGAGATTCAGGACGAGCCCGTCGTCGTCGTCCTCGAATCGTTCCTGGACTGGACGCAGCAGAACACAGCGCCCAGGACGTACGACTGGTACCGCCGTCACGCGCAGATCTTCTTGAATTTCATCCCGGCGGACTTGCTCACCGGCCAGCTCACGCCGAATCACTTCACGCAGTTGTTCGCTCAGCACCCGCGCTGGTCCGGCACAACCCGCCACGGAATGTGCCGGGCCATCCAACGGGCGTTCAACTGGGCCGAAGAGCAGCGGCTGGTCGAGCGTTCGCCCATCGCGAAGATGAAAAAGCCCAAGTGCAAGGCTCGCGATGTCGTCATCACACCGGCGGAATTCGATCACCTCTTGGAGCTTGGCAAGGGTGAGCACTTCAAGGAGCTGCTCATCACCGCCTGGGAAACCGGCGCACGGCCGCAGGAACTCACGCGCGTCGAGGCCCGCCACATCGATCTCATGCACGGCCGGTGGGTGTTCCCGATCGAAGAATCGAAGGGCAAGAAAATGCCGCGCGTCGTCTACCTGTCCGACCAGGCGCTGCACATCACACGGAAGCTTGTTCTGCGGCATCCCCAAGGGCCGCTCTTCCGCAATGAGAAGGGCGAGCCGTGGAACCAGCACTCGCTGGCCTGCGCCTTCGGCCGGCTCAAGATCGCCCTGGGCCTGGAGAGGATGAAGGAGTTGGGACTGATGCCGAAGCGGCTGCCTCGCTTCTACGCGGACAAGCTGCCGCCGGAGAAGCGGCAAGCGGCGAGGGAGGTGCGCGAGAAGGAAATCTATGAGCGGCGCAAGGCACACTACAAGCTGGCCCGCCAGCACGGCCGGAAATACTGCCTCTACCACTTCCGTCATTCCTGGGCGACGCGGGCGCTGCAGCGGGGCCTCGATCCGCTTACGGTTGCCATCCTCATGGGGCACTCGGACCCGTCGATGCTGGCCAAGGTCTACCAGCACGTGGCCCATGATCCCGAATACATGCGGTGTGCAGCGCGACGGGCGACGGGAACGAACGGATAAAAAAGAGCCCTGGGGTAGCCCTGGGGTCGTTTCCCAGGGCTCACTTTCAACGTGGCCGCCTGTCAGCGTTCACGCCCTGGAACTGGCAGCCCCAAAAACGACGAAACTATGCGCCCCGCCCCTCCCAGGCCGGAGCGTTGCGTGCTTTCGGTCACATCGACCGATCGCAACACAAGTATCTTGGACGATAATGCACTTGCGATGCAAAAAAACGCCCGTCGGTGCTTTGGGCCGACAGGCGCCGTTCCGCAATACTCTCCCAGCGACACTCAGCGCCGAATCGCGCCGGGCAGCTGACCACGCGGCTTGCCGCGCCCCTTCTTTGGCTTCGGCTTGGGCTGTGGCTTGGGATGACCGCCGTTCGACATCAGGCACCGTCCTTTCAGGTTGAGTGGATCGTAATAGTCATACTTTGACTATTCAACTCCTGACTTTATCATCCGGCTCGGCAAGAGGCAAGGGTCGAATGGAAAAAACAATTCACACGAGAGAATACGCCGTCGTGCTTCGGTTGCTGAGGCAAGCCCGGCAAGAAGCGGGGCTCACCCAGGTCCAGCTCGCGAAGAAACTCCGGCTCACCCAATCGTTGTTCAGCAAAATGGAGCGGGGTGAGTGTCGGCTCGACATTGTGCAGCTGCGGACGATCTGCCGCGTGCTCGGCCTGAGCCTGTCCGAGTTCGTCGAGCGGCTGGAGCGGGAATTGGCGAAGCATGGGTGAACACTCGGTCAACGCTTCGGCTATTTGAAGGTCGAGAGAAGCTGCTGGCTGCGGGCGTAGTACTTTCGCAGATTGTCGCGGGACGTGACGAAGAAGACCGTTTCGATCAGCACGACCACCACGTCCAGCCAACCGAAGGACGGGACGCCCAACTTCAGGCGGTAGCAGAAGTAGGCGACCGCAGCGGCGACGAACATGTTCGCGTGGAAGAGGTAGTGGCGGTAATGAATGTCGATCAGGATGGCGAACCCTTCGACGTTGGAGCCCAGCTTGCTGAAGTCCAGGGCAGGCGCTGAGATGCCGGTTCGGTTGTGCAGCGTGTCAATGAGCAGCCATCGGATGGCGCTGACCGTCATGCCGGCGGCCAAGGAAGCGACCGTGACGTAAAGGAACCCTCCGATGGTCGGGGCGTTCTCCGGGCTGATGGCGAGCCAGGCTTGCAGCGTGGGCGAGAACCAGGTGAACCCGAGGAGCACGGTGGCTCCTGGCAGAAGGTAGGCGATGAGGGGGCCGAAATTGTCGTTCGTCACCGGCTGCAGCTAGGCCAGAATAGCACAGGCGCAAAGGAGAGGTTCCCCCGGGAAGCTGCCACTCCCCGGGGGATTGCGGACCTTCCGGCCCGGCTGTAGCTAAACGGCAAGATGCTTGAGCTTGACCGGAACGCGTGAGCGAACGGGAAGACCTTGGTCGAGATCGCAGACCGTGACGCTTCGGCGGAACTCGTCGATGGCGTCCTCGGGGATCTTGATGGTTCCGCGCCCGAGGCCGTCGCGTTCGTGGCGCAGCCGCATCCGTGCACACAGACCGTAGATGAGGCCGGGAGAAACCCCGAGTTGCTCGGCGGCCTTGCGCACGGTGAGCAGTTTCATGGCTTTTTCCCTCCGTCTTGGGCAATGCTGGCGGGCCTGGGCGGCACCGGTAATTGCCGACTGGCTTTGAGGGAGACGAGCTGGCGGAAACTACGCCAACTCAGGAAGGATTCTTTGACGGTTCCGTCTTCGAACGTGACGGTGAGGCCGTCCGAGTTCTCCTTTCCTGTCAAGCTGCACACGCCGGTGCCAGTAGAAAGAATCGTCACGTTGATCATGTTCGCCTCCATTTCAATTCGGTTTTCGACAGGGGCCAAGTTTCCGATGACACGCGGACTCGATCTTGTGAATTAGCTCTCTGCGACTCCATTTCGGAATCGCGCATTCTTCATTCCATGCCTCCATCTCTTCCAGAATCTCCCCGAAGGCCAACCCGGCCTCCCAGAGGAGTGCGGCAACTTTGTAGCAGGCGTTGCTCCCGTTCTGGCCCTGGACACTCGGGATGGAGCGAATGTACCGCTGCACGTCCATGATCCTCTTTCCAACGCGGGCCATCCCGCGACCGGGGGCTGGCCGCTGACGTGCCTTCGGAACATCCAGAATCCATTCGGCGTTGATGAAAGGAAGCTCGGTGAGTTCCACGAGTTCCCGACCGGGCAGGAATTCGTAGCTCCGGCCGGTTTCGGGGTGAATTGATCCGGGGTGTTGATCGCGGTCAAAAAGTAGGCCAGTTTCGCGGTCTCAAGGTAGCGCTGGCACGGGTGCCTGTCGGTGGGATTTTGCAATGAGGCCGGCAGTGACGATGCGCTTGTGCGCGTATCGTCACTTGGTTGCAGTCTTCTTGGCGCCGGCGCGGTGAGCACGGTAGGACTTGCCGTTGATCTTGATGATGATGGCACCATCGACGGTCCAAGGCCCCCGCGACCTGGGAGGCTCGCCGGACGCTAGCGGGGGCATTCTTCATCAAGATCGAACACATTCGCCCTGATCCTGACCAGCCTCGCAAGACCCTGGATCAGGCCACGCTCCGCGAACTGACCGATTCCATCCGCACACTCGGCATCCTCCAACCGATCACCGTGCGGTACGTCCAGGAAGACGGTGTGTACCAGATCATCACCGGGGAGCGCCGGTATCTCGCGGCGAAGGCAGCGGGCT